>NZ_QKRS01000012.1:0-171617 GCF_024261405.1 Pseudomonas sp. FBF18
CGCAAAACAAAGCAAACCCAGCCCTTCTCTATATAGGAAGGGCGGCTTACGCCGCCCTCTCTTTATTCAGCCTTCAGACTGATACGTGCAAACGCCTTCTTGCCTGCCTGACACACATGGGTGGAGCCCAGCTCGAAGACGAAGCCACGATCAACGACCTCACCATCGACCTTCACGCTTCCTGCCGCCAGCAGATCACGGGCTGCCGCCGAGTTTTTGACCAGGCCCGCCTTGTTCAGCACAGCAGAAATCGGCATGGCCTCGGCAGCCAGCACGTCGATCTGCGGCAGGTCCTCCGGCAGCTCGCCATCCTTCATGCGATTACCCGCTGCGCGGTGGGCATTGGCCGCAGCCTCCTCACCATGGAAGCGGGCCACGATCTCTTCAGCCAGCTTGATCTTGATATCCCGCGGGTTGGCACCAGCGGCCACTTCAGCACGGAACCCATCGATCTCTTCCATGGAGCGAAAGCTCAGCAGCTCGAAGTAACGCCACATCAACGTATCAGGGATCGACACCAGCTTGCTGTACATCACCCCTGGTGCTTCCTGGATACCTACATAGTTACCCAGCGACTTGGACATCTTCTTCACGCCATCCAGCCCTTCGAGCAACGGCATGGTGACGATGTTCTGCGCCTCCTGGCCGTAGCCACGCTGCAGCTCGCGCCCCATCAGCAGGTTGAACTTCTGGTCGGTACCGCCCAGCTCGACATCGGCCTTCAGCGCCACCGAGTCATAGCCCTGCACAAGCGGGTAGAGGAACTCGTGAATCGCGATCGGCTGATTGCTGGTATAGCGCTTGTCGAAGTCGTCGCGCTCGAGCATGCGCGCCACAGTGTACTGTGAAGCCAGGCGAATGAAGTCGGCCGGGGTCAGCGCATCCATCCAGGTAGAGTTGAACGCAACCTCGGTCTTGGCCGGATCAAGAATCTTGAACACCTGCTGCTTGTAGGTCTCGGCGTTCTCCAGCACCTGCTCGCGGGTCAACGGCGGGCGTGTTGCGCTCTTGCCGCTCGGGTCACCGATCATGCCGGTGAAGTCGCCGATCAGGAAGATCACCTGATGCCCCAGTTCCTGGAACTGGCGCAGCTTGTTAATAAGGACGGTGTGCCCCAGGTGCAGATCCGGCGCAGTCGGGTCGAAACCCGCCTTGATCCGCAGCGGTTGCCCGCGCTTGAGCTTCTCGACCAGTTCGGCCTCGACCAGTACCTCTTCCGCACCACGCTTGATCAGCGCTAGCTGCTCTTCAACCGACTTCATAACAGACCCGCAAGGCTCAGATTCAAAGGGCCCCAACCATACAAGATCAGCCATCAAATACAAGTTTTTGCCCCGGATGTGACCGCACACCCGACTGATGACGTCTGCGCGCTTGCGCTGAAGGGGATTTGGTTATATTTTATACAGTTATTTCATCTTCATCATGTCATTCATCTTTTCCAATCCATCTTTTTCAAAGTCAATCTACCTATGACCAACGAACCGACTAAAGCGCCTCCGCTTTATCCGAAGAGCCACCTGTTGGCCGCCAGCGGTATCGCCGCCCTGCTCAGCCTGGCCTTGCTGGTGTTCCCCTCCAGCGAGGTCGAAGCCAAGAAAACCACCCTTAACCTCGAGCTGGAATCCCCTGCCGAGCAGCTGAAGCAACAGGAAACCACCCAGGCCGACGTCCGCGAAGAAACCACCGCCTCGCCGTTCGCCCAGATTGACACTGCCCCCGCGCCCACCGAAGAAACCGCCAAGACCGAACCCACCCCAACTGCCGAACCCGCCAAGGATCCAAGCCACCGCGAAGTCACCGTGGCCCGTGGCGACACCCTGTCGACACTGTTCGCCAAGGTCGGCCTGCCGGCCAATGTGGTGCACGAGGTGCTTGCCAGCAACAAGCAGGCCAAGCAATTCAGCCAGCTCAAGCATGGCCAGGTACTGGAAATCGAACTGGACAAGGACGGCCAACTGGCCAGCCTGCACAGCAAGGTCAGCGATCTCGAGACCATCCGCCTGACCAAGGGCGACAAGGGCTATGCCTTCAACCGTGAAATCACCAAGCCTGTGGTTCGCTCGGCCTACGTGCACGGCGTCATCAAGAGTTCGCTGTCGGCTTCCGCGCAGCGTGCCGGCCTGAACCATTCGCTGACCATGGACATGGCCCGCATCTTCGGCTACGACATCGACTTCGCCCAGGACATCCGCCAGGGTGACGAATTCGACGTGATCTACGAACAGAAAGTGGTCAATGGCAAGGTGGTCGGCAACGGCAACATCCTGTCGGCACGCTTCACCAACCGCGGCAAGAGCTTCACTGCGGTGCGCTATACCAACAAGCAGGGCAACACCAGCTACTACACCGCCGACGGCAATAGCATGCGCAAGGCGTTCATTCGTACCCCGGTGGACTTCGCCCGCATCAGCTCGCGCTTCTCGGCAGGTCGCAAGCACCCTATCCTGAACAAGATCCGCGCCCACAAGGGCGTCGACTATGCAGCGCCGCGCGGCACGCCGATCAAGGCCGCCGGTGACGGCAAGGTACTGCTGGCCGGTCGTCGTGGAGGCTACGGCAACACCGTGATCATCAAGCACGGCAATACCTACCAGACCCTGTACGGGCACATGCAGGGCTTCGCCAAGGGCATCAAGACCGGCGGCACGGTCAAGCAGGGCCAGGTGATCGGCTACATCGGCACCACGGGGCTGTCCACCGGGCCGCACCTGCACTACGAGTTCCAGGTCAATGGCGTGCACGTCGACCCGCTCGGACAGAAACTGCCAATGGCCGATCCGATCGCCAAGGCTGAACGCCAGCGCTTCCTGCAGCAAAGCCAGCCGCTGATGGCGCGCATGGAACAAGAGAAGGCCACCATGCTGGCCTCGGCCAAGCGCTAAGCCATGGCCCTGTATCTGGGAGTGATGTCCGGCACCAGCCTCGATGGCCTGGACATCGCCTTGATCAGACAGGAGCAGCGTCTCACGCTGCTCGCTACCCATTACATTCCGATGCCCCAGGCGCTGCGCGACGACTTGCTCGCGCTGTGCGCCAGCGGCCCCGACGAAATTGCCCGCGCCGCCCTGGCCGAGGCTGCCTGGGTGAGACTGGCCGCCGAGGGCATTCAGCAATTGCTGGCCGAACAGCACCTGCAGCCTGCAGATATCCGCGCTATTGGCAGCCACGGACAGACCATTCGCCACGAGCCTGCCCAGGGCTTCACCGTGCAGATCGGAAACCCGGCGCTGCTGGCAGAGCTGACCGGGATTACAGTGGTCAGCGATTTTCGCCGCCGCGACGTGGCTGCCGGCGGCCAGGGGGCCCCCTTGGTGCCGGCCTTTCACGAAGCGCTGTTCGACAATCAGGGCGAGCGCCTGGCAGTACTCAACGTCGGCGGCTTCAGCAACCTGAGCCTGATCGAGACCGGCAAGCCGGTCAGCGGCTTCGACTGTGGCCCGGGCAACGTACTGCTGGATGCCTGGATCAACGAGAAACAAGGTCACGGCTATGATGCCGACGGCGCCTGGGCGGCCACAGGCCACGTCATCCCCGGGCTGCTCGCCAGCCTGCTCAGCGATCCGTTCTTTGCCGGCACCGGTCCCAAGAGTACCGGCCGCGAGGTGTTCAACCTGACATGGCTGCGCAAGCACCTGGCCGGCCAGCCCCCCGGCAGCGATGCCGACGTGCAGGCCACCCTGCTCGAACTTACCGCCCACAGCATCGTCAGCTCGCTGCAGGCGGCGCAGACAGCCACCCAGGCGCTGCTGGTCTGTGGCGGCGGCGCCCACAACGGCACACTGATGAAGCGTCTGGCCTGCCTGCTGCCCAACGCCCGGGTCAGCAGCACTGCCATCAACGGCGTCGATCCAGACTGGGTGGAAGCCATGGCCTTCGCCTGGCTGGCACACTGCTGCCTGGAGGGCATCGCCGCCAACCGCCCCAGTGTTACTGGCGCCAAGGGCCTGCGCGTTCTGGGCGCGATCTACCCCGCCTGAACGCACACAGCAAAACGCCGCGCAGAGGCGCGGCGTCAGCAGTACTGCCTGTAACTCAGATCGAGAACGAAGAGCCGCAACCGCAGGTGGTGGTGGCGTTCGGGTTCTTGATGACGAAACGCGAACCTTCCAGACCTTCCTGGTAGTCCACTTCCGCGCCCGCCAGGTACTGGAAGCTCATCGGGTCGACCACCAGGGCAACACCCTCGCGCTCGACGATGGTGTCGTCTTCAGCCACATCTTCGTCGAAGGTGAAGCCGTACTGGAAGCCCGAGCAACCGCCACCGGTCACGAACACGCGCAATTTGAGGCGATCATTGCCCTCTTCATCGACCAGGGTCTTCACCTTGTGCGCGGCACCCTGCGTGAATTGCAAAATCGTGGGGGTGAAGGATTCGACGCTCATGCTGACTTTCTCCCGGCGCTGTTGCCGCCTTAATGCGTGATGACGCGCATTATCCGCTTCTCCGAGAAAATCGGTCAACAATAGAAGCAGCGGCAGGCCGCAAGCGACAAGCGGCAAATGCCGCCCTATGCCCGCTTGCAGCCCGCCAGTTGCGCCTTAAGGCAGCAGCCCGGCGTGGGACAGGCTCATACGCTCGTCCAGACCGAACAGAATGTTCAGGTTCTGTACCGCCTGGCCCGATGCCCCCTTCACGAGGTTGTCGATTACCGACAACACCACCACCAGATCACCCCCTTGCGGGCGATGCACGGCAATGCGGCATACGTTGGCCCCGCGCACGCTGCGGGTTTCCGGGTGGCTGCCGGCTGGCATCACGTCGACGAACGGCTCATTGGCGTAGCGTTTTTCGAACAGCGCCTGCAGGTCGACCGAGGTGTCGGCGACGGTGGCATACAACGTCGAATGAATACCGCGGATCATCGGCGTCAGGTGAGGCACGAACGTCAGGCCGACATCACCACCGGCTGCCCGGCGCAGGCCCTGACGGATCTCGGGCAGATGACGGTGGCCTTTCACCGCGTAGGCCTTCATGCTTTCACCGGCTTCACAGAACAGCGAGCCAACGCTGGCACCGCGGCCTGCACCACTGACCCCAGACTTGCAGTCGGCAATCAGGCGCGAGGCATCAGCAATGCCCGCTTCCAGCAACGGCAGGAACCCCAGCTGGGTCGCGGTGGGGTAGCAACCCGGCACGGCGATCAGGCGGGCGCTGCGGATCTGCTCGCGGTTCACTTCCGGCAGGCCATACACCGCATCCTTGAGCAGCTCTGGCGCGCCGTGGGGCTGGCCGTACCACTGCGCCCACTCATCGGCGTCCTGCAGTCGGAAGTCGGCCGACAGGTCGATGACCTTGGTGCCGGCTGCCAGCAACTCGCCGGCCAGGGCATGGGCCACGCCGTGCGGGGTGGCGAAGAACACCACGTCACAGGCCGCCAGGGTCTTGGTGTCCGGCACGCTGAAAGCCAGGTTGTCGTAGTGGCCACGCAGGTTCGGGTACATTTCGGCCACCGGCAGGCCCGCTTCGGAACGCGAGGTGATGACTGCCACTTCAGCCTGTGGATGCTGTGCCAACAGACGCAGCAGCTCGACACCGGTGTAACCCGTGCCGCCGACGATACCGACCTTGACCATATACCTGCCCCTTTCAACGAACCGACTGGAAAACCACGGATAATATGGGCCCACAGCCTTGGTAACAACCGTTCGGGTGACGCCTGCACACACAAGCCACTACTATCTGACGACCGTGAACCTGAAGGACTACCTAAAAATGCTGTTTCTCTGGATCAAAGCCCTGCACATCGTCAGTGTCGTCTGCTGGTTTGCCGGCCTGTTCTACCTCCCTCGCCTGTTCGTCTATCACGCCCAGAGCCAGGACACCATCAGCCAGGAACGCTTCGTCACCATGGAGCGCAAGCTGTACCGCGGCATCATGGGCCCGGCAATGATCGCGACTTTCGTGTTCGGCATCTGGCTGCTCAGCCTCAACCCCGACTTCCTCAAGCAGGGCTGGATGCACGCCAAGCTGACCCTGATCATTCTGCTGACCGGCTACCATCACATGTGCGGCGCCAACGTGAAGCGCTTCGCGCGCGGCGAAAACACCCGCAGCCATGTGTACTTCCGCTGGTTCAATGAAGTGCCTGTGGTCATCCTGTTGCTCATCGTCATCCTGGTCGTGGTCAAACCGTTCTGATCCTCCACTCCGAGAGCCCGCCATGTCATTGCCCGCCCTGCTTGAACAACGCCTGCGCCTGCCCGTGGTGGTAGCGCCGATGTTCCTGATTTCCAATCCACAGCTGGTCCTGGCCTGCTGCAGCAATGGCGTGGTGGGCAGCTTCCCGGCGCTCAACCAGCGTGACAGTGCCGGCTTCAGGGCCTGGCTGGAGCAGATAGAGGCGGGCCTGGCCGGGCTCGACAACCCCGCGCCCTATGCGGTGAACCTCATCGTGCACCCCAGCAACCCGCGCCTGCAGGCCGATCTTGCGATCTGTATCGAGCACCGCGTGCCCATCGTCATCACCAGCCTGGGTGCGGCAAAGGAAGTGGTCGATGCCGTCCACGGCTATGGCGGCCTGGTGTTCCATGACGTGACCACCCGGCGCCATGCCGAGAAAGCCGCCGAGGCCGGCGTGGACGGCCTGATCGCCGTGGCGGCGGGCGCCGGTGGTCACGCCGGTACGTGGAGCCCTTTTGCCCTGATTGCCGAAATTCGCCAGTTCTTCGACAAGACGCTGCTGCTGGCAGGCTGCCTGAACCGCGGCCACGAAGTTCTGGCCGCGCAACTGCTGGGCGCGGATCTCGCGTACATGGGCACCCACTTCATTGGCAGTACCGAAAGCCAGGCGCCTGACGCCTACAAACAAATGCTGCTGGATGCCAAGGCAGCCGATATCATCCACACCGCCGCAGTGTCCGGGGTGCCGGCCAGCTTCATGCGTCAGAGCCTGGAAAACGCCGGGTTCGACCTCAACGCTCTGGGCAAGTCGGGCGAAAGCCGGCTCAAGCCACTGGATGACGAGGCCAAGGCCTGGAAGACCGTATGGTCCGCCGGCCAGGGCGTCGGCGCCATCGACAGCCTGGGCACGGTTGATCAACTGATCGCTCGACTCGACCACGAATACCGCCAGGCCCAGGCCGCGGCGATCCAGCTGGGCCAGCACCGGCCTGGCTGAACCACTCTCAACGGCAAAGGAAGCCCGATGCGCGACACCTACATCAACCCCCTTCAACTGAACAACGAAAAGCTCAGGGTCATGAGCGTGCGCGGCCGCATTGGCAGGGTGCGGCTACTGGCCTGGAGCCTGGTGCTGATTGGCGCAGTGTTCGGGACGGTGCTACTGGTCGCACTGATGTCCTCGCTCTCCAAAGACCTGGCCGCCGCCATCGTGCCGATGTTGCTGGCCGCCAAGATCTTCAGCCTGGTGTTCATCGCCCGGCGCATGAACGACCTGGGCTTCAATGGCTGGTACAGCCTGTTGACCCTGATCCCCTACTACATCGGCAACCTGGTGTTCCTGGCCCTGCTGTTGATTCCCGGCAACCCCGCCAGTAATCGTTACGGGCCGCCACCGCCCCCCAACACCAAGGCGGTTATCGTGGTGGCCTCGCTGTGGATACCGTTCATGGCGTGGGGTATCTACATGACTGCCCTCAACGGCTGACCGCAGCCTTTACCTGCTCCAGTCTGTAAACTAGGCGCCAGCCGCACCGCCCCCTGCCGATTGGAGAACTGCATGACCCGTTACGCCATGATCACCGGCGCCTCCAGTGGCCTGGGCCTGGCATTGGCCGAGGCCCTCGCGCGCCGGGGGCGCAACCTGATACTGGTGGCCCGGCAGCGCGACCTGCTGGAAAGCATCGCCCTGGAACTGACCCAGCGCTTCGGCGTGGAAGTGCTGCTGCGCGCCTGCGACCTGGGCGAGCCATTGCGCCTGTCCGGCTTTCTGCTGGAGCTCGAGGAAGGCGACAGACAGATCGACCTGCTGGTCAACTGCGCCGGCATCCGCACCTACGGGCACTTCCTGGCCCAGGAATGGGGCGACGAGCAGGACATCATCGAGGTCAACATCCTCGCCCTCACCCGCCTGTGCCATGCGCTGGGCAACGCGATGGCGGTGCAGGGTGGCGGGCAGATCCTCAATGTCGCGTCGCTGGCCGCCTTCGCCCCCGGCCCCTGGATGACCACCTATGCGGCGAGCAAGGCTTATGTGCTGCATTTTTCCGAAGGCCTGCGCGAGGAACTCAAGCAGACCGGTATCAAGGTTTCGGTGTTATGCCCCGGCCCGGTTCGATCGCCGCTGCGGCGCATCCCCCGGCTGGACAACGGCAACCGCTGCATGAGCCCCGAGGAAGTGGCCCTGTACACCGTGCGGGCACTGGAAAAGAACCGCGCACTGATCATCCCCGGTCGGCGCAACCGCTGGCTGGCCGCCAGCCCGCGTTGGCTGTCGCGCTGGCTTGCGCGCAAGCTGGCCGGTGCAATCAACCGGGCCTACTGCCCACGCTGAAGCGAATCGGCACTGGGCGAGCAAGCGGTGCCTGAGTACACTCAAGCCCGAACCCCACCATGGAGCAAGCGTTGTGGAAACTCTGTTCACCAAGATCATCAACCGGGAGATTCCGGCCAGGATCATCTACGAGGACGACCAGGTTCTGGCCTTCCACGATATCGCCCCCCAGGCGCCGGTGCACTTTCTGGTCATCCCGAAAAAGCCGATCCGCACCCTCAACGACCTCACCGAAGAAGACAAAGGTCTGGCCGGTCATATCCTGTTCACCGCCCAGCGACTGGCCAAGGAACTGGGTTGCGAGGACGGTTTCCGCGTGGTGATGAACTGCAACGAGCAGGGTGGGCAGACCGTCTACCACATCCACATGCACGTGCTCGGCCAGCGCCAGATGACCTGGCCGCCGGGCTGATCCAACGCAAGCCCTGTCATCTGGATTGGGTTAAACTGTCGGGCACATTCTTGCGGAGGTGCCCGATGGCTACCGAACGTCACTATTCGCCGCTCGACCGCTTGTTGCTGCAGGCCGATACCGCCATGCGCACCTTGCTCCCCTTCAGCGGCCAACCGTCCCGCCCGTCGCCTGCGATCATCCAGCCAGACGCCGACCTGAGCGACGACCAGACCCGCCACGTCGCCGGCCTGATGCGCATCAACCACACCGGTGAAGTCTGTGCCCAGGCGCTGTACCAGGGCCAGGCACTGACTGCCAAGCTGCCGCAGGTACGCAAGGCGATGGAACATGCCGCCGAGGAAGAAATCGACCACCTGGCCTGGTGCGAGCAACGCATCCGCCAACTGGGCAGCCACCCGAGCGTTCTCAACCCGCTGTTCTATGGCATGTCGTTCGGCATCGGCGCTGTCGCCGGCCTGATCAGCGACAAGGTCAGCCTCGGTTTCGTCGCAGCCACCGAGCACCAGGTGTGCAAGCACCTGGACGAGCACCTGGAACAGATCCCGGCCGAGGACGAAAAGTCCCGCGCAATCCTCGAACAGATGCGCGTTGATGAAGAGCAGCACGCCGAGTCGGCACTGGATGCCGGCGGCTTTCGCTTCCCCGCACCGGTCAAGTTCGGCATGAGCCTGATGGCCAAGGTCATGACCAAGAGCACCTATCGAATCTGATGGAACACTTCGATGCCAGGGACCTGGCCCGCGCCGTCGATGCCGGCGTACTGAACCCGGGCCAGGACAAGGCCCTGCTTGAATTCCTCAAGCGCCAGCCCGCACAACGGCCCAGCTTCCAGCTGGCCCATGTCGCGTTCTACTTCGGCGCCCTGCTGATCATGGGGGCCATGGGCTGGCTGCTGAGCGAGGCCTGGATGCGCATCGGCGACAGCGCACTGTTGCTGATCGCGTTGGCCTACATGGCCGTGTTGACTGGCGGTGGCCTGGCACTTCAGCGCCGCGGCCAGCGTATTCCCGCCGGTCTGCTGGCAGCGGTGGCGGTCAGCATCGTACCGCTGGCGGTGTTCGCCCTCGAGCGCCTTACCGGCTTCTGGCCCCTGGACGATACCCAGACTCACTACCACAGCTACTACACCTACGTGCAGGGCGGCTGGCTGCTGATGGAAGCGGCCACCGTGATCGCCGGCCTGCTGATGCTGCGCCTGATCCCCTTCCCGTTCATCGTGATGCCCATCGCCGTGGCGCTGTGGTTCATGTCGATGGACCTGACCGAGTGGATCTACGGCGAGCCGTTCAACTGGGCGCAACGCCAGAAGGTTTCGCTTTGGTTCGGCCTCGGCCTGTTGCTGGTGTTCCTCGGCATCGATGGCCGAACCCGCGAGGACTATGCGTTCTGGGGTTATCTGGCCGGGCTGCTGGCCTTCTGGGGCGGGCTGACCTCGATGGACAGTGACAGCGAGGTCGGCAAGGCGCTGTACTGCCTGATCAACCTGGGGCTGATGGCGGTCGCCGTGCTGCTGCGCCGGCCATTGTTCATGGTGTTCGGGGCCATGGGCGTTTCGGCCTACCTTGGCTACCTGTCGTATGACGTATTCGCCGACTCGCTGCTGTTCCCGGTAGTGCTGAGCATGATCGGCCTGGGGGTCATCGGCCTTGGCCTGCTCTACCAGAAGCATCGCGAACGCCTGAGTACAAACCTTCGCGCAATGCTGCCGAACGGCCTGCTCGACCTGTTGCCGGGGCTTCGTCGATGAGGGTGCGCCTGCTGCTGATTCGAGCGCTGCAAAGCATGGGGTTGGTGCTGGTGGGCTACCTGTTCATCTTGGCGATGACCGCAAGCCTGCGCGAAACGCCCTTCAGCATGTCGCTGCCCTATCTCGGCGATTCCGACAACAGCGCGCTGGACCTGGCGCTGTTTTGTGTACCCGGAATGCTGCTGTTCGTGTTGCTGGGCAGTATCATCCGCCGGCGCCGCGTATTAGGCGGCGTGTTTGCTGCCATTGCGGCCGTCAGTGCCTGGCTGCTGTGCGAGCTGTTCTCCACCGCGTTCGGCAATACCTGGAGCACAAGCGAAGTACTCGGGCTGCTGGTGCTGAACCTGCACTGGTGGTTGCTGGCGCTGGTACCGGGGCTGATGCTGCTGTTTGCGCTGGAGCGCTTCGCCAGCAAGGCTGGCTCTTGCAAGGGAAGCGGCATCCGCCTGTAGCAGCCCGCGTTACCGGCGAATGGCCACGCGACGATCAACCCAGCTCGACAATCTCGTAGGCGTGGGTGATCTCGACCCCGGCGCGCCCCAGCATGATCGATGCCGAGCAGTACTTCTCGGCCGACAACTCCACCGCGCGCTTGACCTGGGCCTCCTTCAGGCCGCGGCCCTTGACCACAAAGCGCAGATGAATCTTTGTGAACACCTTGGGGTCCTCGTCGGCCCGCTCGGCCTCGAGAAACGCCTCGCAGCTCTCTACCGCCTGGCGCGATTTCTTCAGAATGCTCACCACGTCGAAATTGCTGCAGCCACCCAGGCCCAGCAGGAGCATCTCCATCGGCCGCACGCCCAGGTTGCGCCCACCACTCTCGGGTGGACCATCCATGACCACTACATGGCCACTGCCCGATTCGCCAAGAAACATGGCTTCGCCTGCCCACTGGATACGCGCCTTCATCACCCGGATTCCCTTGCTTTGAAAAAAGGCTGTCAGCTTAGACCTTGCGCGCACGTGCGAAAAGGCTAAGCGTTCGAGTAAATATGCCGATACACCTACAGGCGTCTGATAAGCTGGCGCCAAACTGCTGGCACCCGCGCCCAGCGGTCGACAAGAATGCCCACGCGTCGCGTCTTTCCAGGATTCAGCCATGGTTGCAACAACCCTTCCAGCCAAGATCAAGAACATCGACAAGTTGCTCGCCCACTGCCAGCGTCGCCGCTTTGCAGCCAAGAACAACATCATCTGCGCTGGTGATCGGGCCGATACCCTGTCGTTCATCGTCAAGGGCTCGGTGACCATCCTGATCGAGGACGAGGAAGGCCGCGAGATGATCATCGCCTACCTCAACAGTGGCGATTTTTTCGGTGAGCTGGGCCTGTTCGAACCCATCGGCAAGGAACACCAGCGCAGCGCCTGGGTACGCGCCAAGACCGAATGCGAAGTGGCTGAAATCAGCTACGAGAAATTCCGTGAACTGGCCCGCCAGGACCAGGACATCCTTTACGCCCTGGGCAGCCAGATGGCCCAGCGCCTGCGCAACACCACGCAGAAGGTCGGCGACCTGGCGTTTTTCGACGTGACCGGTCGGGTGGCCCGCTGTCTGCTGGAGCTGTGCAAGCAGCCCGATGCCATGACCCACCCCGACGGCATGCAGATCAAGATCACCCGCCAGGAAATCGGCCGCATCGTCGGCTGCTCGCGAGAGATGGTCGGCCGCGTGCTCAAGGACCTCGAAGAACGTAACCTGGTGCATGTCAAAGGCAAGACCATGGTGGTCTTCGGCACCCGTTAATCGCGCTCGATCGCCGCGATCACCTGCGAGTAGGCCTGTTCCAGGCGCGCCAGCAGCGGTGCCTGGGGCACCACTTCATGCAGGGCGATATGACTGTCGGCGCGGCAGCGCTGCTCAAGCTCGCAACATTCATTGAAGCGATTGACTGCCGCCACCATCGACTCGCGCTCGTTGTCCAGCAGCAAGGCGCCATGCACCAGCACCACCGGGCGCTTGCCGCCCAGGCCCTGACGCCAGCGCTGCGCCGTGCCGACCAGCTTGCGACCATTGAGGTTGACGTTGTAGCGCCCATCGCAGAACGCCCCCTCGATCTCCCCCACCGACGCCAGCCCGCCCCATTCGCGCAGCACCTCGCAAAGCGGCAGGCACAGCCGCTCGTAGGCCTTCTCGATACGACCGTGATCACCCTCGCTGCGCGGCGCCACATACACCAACGCGATATTGATTGTCGCAGCCGACTGCGGCACTGGCTCACCGCCGGTCTCGCGCAGCAGCACCGGCCAGCCAGCAACGGCCAATTCGGTGCAGGCGGCCTCGAAACCTTCCAGCCGGCTCATGCGCCGCGGCATCACCAGCGCGCGGTCCGTCGGCTGCCAGAACAGCAGGCCATGTTGCTTTTCGCCCTTGCACACAGCCGCCAGCAGGTCCTGCTCGGCCTGCAGGCCCGCCTCCACCGTCACCGCAACAGCTTGATCAGTCATCACACCCACCTTGTCGATACAAAAAAGCCGGCAACGCCGGCTTCAGTGTGGATCAGTCCAGGCCTTGCGCCGGGTTGTGCACCACGCGCTCGGGGAAGAACAGGCGCTGCAGTTCCAGCCCCGGGTGCTCGGCACGCATGAACGCTTCGCCCACCAGGAACGAGTAGACCTCGTTGATCTCCATCAGCTCGACGTCTGCCCGATTGAAAATGCCACTTTCGGTGATTGCCAGGCGATCACGCGGGATGCGCGGCAGCAGGTCGAGGGTGGTTTCCAGGCTCACCTCGAAGGTGTGCAGGTTGCGGTTGTTCACGCCCACCAGCGGTGTATCCAGGGTTTTCAGCGCACGCTCCAGCTCGTCGCCGTCGTGCACTTCGACCAATACATCCAGCCCTACGCTCTTCGCCGTGGCCGCCAGCTCGGCCATCTTCACGTCATCCAGTGCCGAGACGATCAGCAGCACGCAATCGGCACCCAGCGCACGGGCCTCGACGATCTGATAAGGATCGATCATGAAGTCCTTGCGGATCACCGGCAACGTGCACGCGGCGCGCGCCTGCTGCAGGTATGCATCGGCGCCCTGGAAGTAATCGATATCGGTAAGCACCGACAGGCAGGTGGCCCCGCCCTTTTCATAACTGACGGCAATGTCGGCCGGCACGAAGTCTTCGCGAATCACGCCCTTGCTCGGCGATGCCTTCTTGATCTCGGCGATCACTGCCGGCTGCTTGCGCTTTGCCTGCTCGATCAGCGCATTGGCGAACCCGCGCGGCGCATCGGCGACGGCCGCCAGGCGCTCGAGTTCAGCCAGGCTGACGCGGGCACTGCGCTCGGCCACTTCCTGAACCTTGCGCGCCAGGATGTTTTCCAGAACCGTCGGTACGCTCACTCTTCATTCTCCTGCTTGAATACCGCGGTAAAGGCGCCCAGCTCTTCGAGCTTTTCTCGCGCCAGCCCGGTGTGCAGTGCATCATGGGCCAGCTCGACGCCTTGCTTGAGGCTCATGGCATGGTCGGCGGCATACAGCGCAGCGCCGGCATTGAGCACGATCATTTCTGCCGCCTTCTGACCGTTTTCGGTCTTGCGGCGCCCCAGGGCATCGCGAATCAACTCCAGCGACGCGGCCGGGCTGTCTACCGCCAGGCCGTGCAGGCTCTGGCTCTTCATGCCCAGGTCTTCGGGCTCTACCCAGTACTCGGTGATTTCGCCGTTCTTCAGTTCCGCAACGAAGGTCGGTGCGGCCAGGCTGAATTCGTCCAGGCCGTCCTTGGAGTGCACCACCAGCACATGCTTGCTGCCCAGGCGTTGCAGCACCTCGGCCAGCGGCCGGCACAATGCCTGGGTGAACACGCCGACCACCTGGTGCCTGACCCCGGCCGGATTCGTAAGCGGGCCGAGCATGTTGAACAGCGTGCGCAGCCCCAGGTCACGACGCGGGGCGGCGGCATATTTCATCGCCTTGTGGTGGGTCTGGGCGAACATGAAGCCGATACCGACGCTGTCGATGCAACGCGCGACCTGCACCGGCGTCAGGTTCAGGTAGATACCGGCGGCCTCGAGCAGGTCGGCGCTGCCGCTCTTGCCCGATACCGCACGGTTGCCGTGCTTGGCCACGGTGCAGCCGGCAGCAGCCACGACAAATGCCGAGGCGGTGGAAACGTTGAAGATATTGGCGCCGTCGCCACCGGTACCTACCACATCGACCACCTGGTCCAGGGTCTGCAGTTGTACCTGGTCGGCGAGCTCGCGCATCACCGATACCGCACCGACGATCTCGTCGATGCTTTCGCTCTTCATGCGCATGCCCATCATGAAGGCGCCGATCTGCGCCTCGCTGCACTGGCCGGTCATGATCTCGCGCATCACATCGCGCATTTCCTCGGTGCTCAGGTCCAGGTGACCGACGATGCGGCCCAGCGCGCTCTTGATATCCATGGTGTCAAATCCTTAGCGGCGGCCGCCGGTCTGCTTGAGGAAGTTGGCGAACAGCTCGTGGCCCTGCTCGGTGAGGATCGACTCGGGGTGGAACTGCACCCCTTCGATGTTCAGTGTCTTGTGACGCAGGCCCATGATCTCGTCGACCGAGCCGTCGTCCAGAGTGGTCCAGGCAGTCACTTCCAGGCACTCGGGCAGCGTTTCGCGCTTGACCACCAGGGAATGGTAGCGGGTCACCGTCAACGGGTTGTTCAAGCCTGCGAACACACCCTGGTCGATGTGCGACACGGGGCTGGTCTTGCCGTGCATCACCTGGCGCGCGCGTACCACATCACCGCCAAAGGCCTGGCCGATGGACTGGTGGCCCAGGCACACGCCCAGGATCGG
Organism: Pseudomonas sp. FBF18; assembly: GCF_024261405.1. Lineage (NCBI taxonomy): Bacteria > Pseudomonadati > Pseudomonadota > Gammaproteobacteria > Pseudomonadales > Pseudomonadaceae > Pseudomonas > Pseudomonas sp. FBF18. Next base: position 15,386 of record NZ_QKRS01000012.1, read on the forward strand.
CAGCTTGCCGGCAAAGTGCAGGATGGCTTGGAGCGATACACCGGCCTCGGTCGGGGTGCACGGGCCAGGGGACACCACAATGCGCTCGGGTTGCAGTGCCTCGATCTGGGCGATGGTCAGTTCGTCATTGCGAATGACCTTGACCTCTGCACCCAGCTCGCCGAAGTACTGCACGACGTTGTAGGTGAAGGAGTCGTAGTTGTCGATCATCAGTAACATCTGGGTCAACCTCTTGAGTCTGGCGACTCTGAATTCTGTGTTGCGCCGCAGCGGCGCCCTTCTCAGCTGAGCGGTGTCTGTTCAGCCAAGGCTACCGCGCGGAACATCGCCCGACGCTTGTTGATGGTTTCTTCCCACTCCAGCGCCGGCACCGAGTCGGCGACGATGCCGCCACCGGCCTGCACATGCAGCTCACCGTCCTTGATCACGGCGGTGCGGATTGCAATGGCGGTATCCATGTTGCCGTTCCAGGCCAGGTAGCCGACGGCGCCGCCGTACACGCCACGCTTGACCGGCTCCAGCTCGTCGATGATTTCCATGGCGCGGATCTTCGGCGCCCCCGACAGGGTACCGGCGGGCAGAATGGCGCGCAGCGCGTCCATCGCGCTCAGGCCCTGCTTGAGCTGGCCGGTGACGTTGGACACGATGTGCATCACGTTGGAGTAACGCTCGATCACCATCTTCTCGGTGACCTTGACCGAACCGGTCTCGGAAACGCGACCGGTGTCGTTGCGGCCCAGGTCGATCAGCATCAGGTGCTCGGCGATCTCCTTGGCGTCCGACAGCAGGTCCTGCTCCAGCGCTCGGTCGGCCTCCTCGTTGGCACCACGCGGCCGGGTGCCGGCGATCGGGCGCACGGTGACCAGGTTGTCTTCGACCCGCACCAGCACTTCCGGCGAGCTGCCCACCACATGGAAGTCGCCGAAGTTGAAGAAGTACATGTACGGCGTGGGGTTGAAGCAGCGCAACGCGCGGTACAGGTCGATGGGCGCGGCCTTGAAGTCGATGGACATGCGCTGCGAGGGCACCACCTGCATGCAGTCGCCGGCCAGGATGTACTCCTTGACGGTATCGACGGCGCGTTCGTAGTCGGCCTGGGTGAAGCTTGAACGAAACTCCGGCTCAGCAGCCAGAGGGCCGCCCAGGGCCAGGCCGCGACGCGGGGCGATCGGCTGGCGCAGTTGTTCGAGCAGTTCTTCAAGACGCGCCAGGCCATTTTCGTAGGCGTTGTCCTGGGCGGGGTCGGCCAGCACGATGGCGTGCATCTTGCCGGCCAGGTTGTCGAACACCACCACGGCGTCCGACACCATCAGCAGGATGTCCGGCACGCCCAGCGGATCGGGATTAGGGCACTTGCCCAGGCGCTTCTCTACATAGCGCACGCAGTCGTAGCCGAAATACCCCACCAGGCCACCGTTGAAGCGCGGCAGGCCGTCGATGGTCGGTACGTTGTAGCGTTCCTTGAACGTCTCGACGAAGGCCAGCGGGTCTTCGACTTCATGCTGTTCGATCTCGACACCGTCATGGGTGATGCGCACCTGATGGTCATGTACGCGCAACACGGTGCGACATGGCAGGCCGATGATCGAATAACGCCCCCACTTCTCGCCGCCCTGCACCGATTCGAGCAGGTAGGAGTTGGGCTGGTCGGCCAGTTTCAGGTAGATCGACAGCGGCGTGTCGAAGTCGGCCAGGGTTTCGCAGGCCAGGGGAATGCGGTTGTAGCCGGCAGCGGCCAGGCGCAGGAATTCTTCGCGGGTCATGATAGCCTCGTGGCAATGGGGCAATAGGTCGTACAGGCAAACGCGCCGGATCAGGCCGGCCAGAAAAAAGTCAGGCGCGCCAACGCCAACGGGCCAGGGCCTTGATGACTTTCATCCAGAGTTTGCCGGGTGCCACCACGATGGAATCTCTATCAGGGGGGGATTGATCGTCCGACATTAGCTCAGTGGCCGAATCTAAGCAACCAGGCAGCAGCGCGCGCAGGTCATCGATCACCAGCGCGGGCGACTCCTCGCTGATCGGGCGGCCATGGTTGTAGCCGTAGCTGAGCGCCACGCATTGCACCCCTGCCGCCCGGGACGCCAGCACATCACTGCGCGAGTCGCCCACGAACAGCGCCTGGGCCGGCGCCACGTTGGCCATCTGCATCACGAACAGCAATGCGGCGGGGTCGGGTTTCTTCTGCGGCAGGGTGTCGCCGCCGATGATCCAGCGAAAGTATCGCCCGATCTTCATCTGGTCCAGCAAGGGGGCGACGAAGCGCTCCGGCTTGTTGGTGATCAGGGCCATTTCCACGCCCTGCTTGTGCAGCCACTTGAGGGTGTCACGCACGCCGGGGTAGACCACCGTCAATTCATGGTTGTCGGCATAGGCCTGCATGAACAGCTCGAGCCCGCGCGCGGCCTCATCGTCGTCCACCCCGGCATGCTCGATGCTGCCGGCCAGGGCGCGGCGCACCAGCACCTGCACACCATTACCGACCCATTCGCGCACGGCGGCGACACCGGCGGGCTGGCGCCCCATTTCGAGCAGCATGTGATCCACGGCGGCCGCCAGGTCCGGCACCGAATCGATCAGGGTGCCATCCAGGTCGAACATCACCAGCTTGGGCAGGCCCCCGGGGAACAGCTGCTCGAAGCCGCTCATGGGCGGGCCAGGGCCAGTTCGGCGTGCATCCTGGCGATCACCTCTTTGTAGTCCGGGGCATTGAAGATCGCCGAGCCGGCCACGAAGGTGTCGGCGCCAGCAGCGGCGATTTCACGGATATTGTTGACGTTGACCCCACCGTCGATCTCCAGGCGGATATCACGCCCGCTGGCATCGATCAGTGCGCGGGCTTCGCGCAGCTTGTCGAGGGTGGCCGGAATGAACTTCTGGCCGCCAAAGCCCGGGTTGACGCTCATGAGCAGGATCATGTCGACCTTGTCCATCACGTACTTGAGCGCATCCAGCGAGGCAGCCGGGTTGAACACAAGGCCCGCCTTGCAGCCGCCGTCACGGATCAGCTGCAGCGAGCGATCGACGTGCAGGGTGGCGTCGGGGTGGAAGGTGATGTAGGTGGCGCCGGCTTCGATGAAGTCGCCGATGATGCGGTCCACCGGGGTGACCATCAGGTGTGCGTCGATCGGCGCGGTCACGCCGTACTTGCGCAGGGCGCTGCACACCATCGGACCGATGGTCAGGTTGGGAACGTAGTGGTTGTCCATCACGTCGAAGTGGACGATGTCGGCGCCGGCTTCGAGCACCTTGTCGACTTCTTCGCCCAGGCGGGCAAAGTCGGCTGAGAGGATGGAGGGGGCAATAGCGTAGGGCTGCATGGCGCACCTGTTGGGCAGAATCACGGTGGCGCGCATTGTACCTCAGGCAAACCGTCAGGGGCTGACTGGCATCAAGCCTGGATCAGGATCGGTGGTGCCCACTTCGCCGGCAAGGCCGGTTCCTACAGGAGCCAGCCCCGCCGGCGAAGGGTCATCTGTTTCAGCCCGGCTGTTGGGTACGCAGCTTCTCGCCACGCCCGCGCAGCCATTCCAGGGTCAGCAACAGCACCACCGAGAACGCGATCAGCAAGGTCGCCGCTGCAGCAATGGTCGGGCTCAGGTTCTCGCGGATACCGCTGAACATCTGGCGTGGCAGCGTGGCCTGCTCCGGCCCGGCGAGGAACAGCGTCACCACCACCTCGTCGAACGACGTCGCGAAGGCAAACAGGGCCCCCGAGATCACACCCGGGGCGATCAGCGGCAGGGTCACCCGGCGGAACGTGGTGACCGGCGAGGCGCCCAGGCTGGCCGCAGCCCGTACCAGGTTGTGGTTGAAGCCCTGCAGGGTGGCCGACACCGTGATGATCACGAACGGTACACCCAGCACCGCATGCACCAGAATCAGCGAGGTGAAGCTGTTGCCCAGGCCCAGCGGGGCGAAGAACAGGTAGCTGGCCACACCGATGATCACCACCGGTACTACCATCGGCGAGATCACCAGCGCCATCACCAGCGATTTGCCGGGGAAGTCGCCACGGGTCAGGCCGATCGAGGCCAGGGTGCCGAACACCATTGCCAGCAGCGTCGCGGCCGGGGCCACGATGATGCTGTTCTTGAGGGCGCGCATCCACTCGGCCGAACCGAAGAAGTCTTGGTACCACTGCAGCGAGAAGCCTTGCAGCGGATACACCAGGAAGCTCCCCGAGTTGAACGACAACGGGATGATCACCAGTACCGGCAACACCAGGAACAGCAGCACCAGCCCGCAAAGGATGCGCAAACTGTAGTACCAGACCCGTTCGACGGGCGACATGTAAGGGCTCAGCATGACAACGCTCCTCAGCTCAGACGCAGGCGGCTTGCGCCAACCAGCCAGCTATAGATCAGGTACAACAGCACGGTGGCCAGCAACAGCAACCCGCCCAGCGCGGTGGCCATGCCCCAGTTGATGCTGGTGTTGGTGTAGAAGGCGACAAAGTAGCTGACCATCTGGTCGTTCGGGCTGCCCAGCAGTGCCGGGGTGATGTAGTAGCCGATCGCCAGGATGAACACCAGCAGGCAGCCTGCGCCGACGCCGGCATAGGTCTGCGGCAGGTACACCCGCCAGAAGCTGGCGAACGGATGGCAACCCAGGGAGATCGCCGCACGCATGTAGGTCGGGGAAATGCCCTTCATCACGCTGTAGATCGGCAAAATCATGAACGGCAGCAGAATGTGGACCATCGAGATGTACACGCCGGTACGGTTGAACACCAGTTCCATCGGCTTGTCGATCAGCCCCAGCGCCATCAGGCCGCTGTTGATCAGCCCCCCGGACTGGAGCAACACGATCCACGCCGCCACCCGCACCAGGATCGAGGTCCAGAACGGCAGCAACACCAGGATCATCAGCAGGTTGCTCTGCCGGGTCGGCAGGTTGGCCAGCAGGTAGGCCAGCGGGTACGCCAACGCCAGGCAGATGACGGTGATCACCAGGCCCATCCACAGGGTGCGGGCAAAGATGTCGAGGTAGATGGCCTGGTCCGGGGTGGTCGGCGCAAGCTCGCCCAGGTCATCGATACGGTGGTCCACCGAGGCCAGCAGGTAGAACGGCGTCACGCTGCTGGTGTTGCGGCGGATCGCCTGCCAGTAGGCCGGGTCGCCCCAACGCTCGTCCAGCTCCTGCAACGCATCCTTGTAGGATTGCGGCTCGGTCTTGAACGGCAGGGCCCGGGCAGTCTTGGCCAGCAGGCTGCGGTAGCCGGCCAGCTCCATGTTCAGACGCTTGGAAACATCGCCCAGGGTCTGGTTCTTGCGCGATTCGGCGAGGTCTTCGCTGAGGGCCTTGTACACGTCCTCGCCAGGCAGGCTCTTGCCGTCCCATTCAGCCACCGCGGCGACGGTGCGCGGCAAGCCGCCAACCACCTCGGGGTTGCCGACGCTCTTGTACAGCAGCGCGGCGATCGGCACGATGAAAACCAGCAGCAGAAACACTGCCAGCGGTGCGATCAATGCTTTTGCCTTCCAGCGGTTGACGCGTTCAGCACGCGCCAGGCGCTTCTTGAGGTTGGAACCTGCGCCTTCGTTCAGGGGCACTGCGATGGCCATAGCGAACTCCGAAAATCTTGGAAACAAGAGGCGTCAGCACGATGCCGACGCCCCATTGGCACGGCTTACTTGGCCGCCCAGGCGTTGAAGCGTTGTTCCAGCTGCTCGCTGTTGTCAGCCCAGAACACCACGTCGATCTGCACCTGATTGGCGATGTTCTCCGGCGTGGTCGGCATGTCCTTCTTGACCTCGTCCGTCAGCAACGCCACGGCCTTGCTGTTGGCCGGACCGTAGGCGATGTTCGAGGAGAACACCTTCTGCTGCTCGGGCTGGATCGAGAAGGCGATGAACTTCTTGGCGTCCTCGAGGTTTTTCGCGCCCTTCGGAATGGCCCAGGCATCGAAGTCGTAGATACCGCCGTTCCATACCACCTTCAGGTTGCTTTCCTTCTGCACCGCAGCGATGCGACCGTTGTAGGCCGAGCTCATCACCACGTCGCCCGAGGCCAGGTACTGCGGCGGCTGTGCACCTGCTTCCCACCACTGGATGTTTGGCTTGAGGGCGTCGAGCTTCTTGAAGGCGCGGTCCTGGCCTTCCTTGGTGCCCAGCACCTTGTAGACGTCTTTCGGTGCCACGCCGTCGGCCATCAGCGCGAATTCCAGGGTGTACTTGGCACCCTTGCGCAGGCCGCGCTTGCCCGGGAATTTCTGGGTATCCCAGAAATCCGCCCAGCTGGTGGGCGCAGTCTTGAGTTTGTCGGCGTTGTAGGCCATGACGGTCGACCACACGAAGAAGCCCACGCCACACGGCTGGATGGCGCCGGCCACATAGTCGGACTCATCGCCGAACAGGGCCGGGTCGAGCTGCTCGAACATGCCTTCGTCACAACCGCGGGCCAGTTCCGGCGACTCCACTTCCACCAGGTTCCAGCTCACGCTCTTGGTGTCGACCATGGCCTTGACCTTGGCCATTTCACCGTTGTAGTCGGCGGGGATGATCTTGCCGTTGCCGGCCTTTTCCCACGGCTCGTAGAACGCCTTGACCTGGGCGGCCTTGTTGGCCCCCCCGAATGCGACCACGGTCAGGTCGGCGGCGATGGCCTGGCTTGCTGCGAACAGGCCCAGGGTCAGAGCGGTCAGCTTCAAGTGTTTGTTCATTATTGTTCTCTCCGCGTTGCTGGGATGGGTGAGGCGATCCTCACTGGGCTTCCAGAATAGGATCGAGTGCGCGACCGTGCTCGACCTCCCAGCCCAGTGGCACCACATCGCCCACGGCCAGGGCCGGGTCGAGTTCGGCGATAGGTTGCTTCACGAAGAAGTCCGCCTTGCCGCACACTTCCAGACGCACCCGCACGTGGTCGCCCAGGTAGATGAATTCGGCCACCCGCCCAGAGAAGCGGTTGACGCAGCTTTCGCTGTGACCGTTCAGACGCACGCGCTCCGGACGGATCGACAGGGTGACCGGCTCGCCCGGCTGGCCGACGTTGACGGCCAGTGCCTCGACCTTCTCGCCACGGGGCAGCGCCACCAGGCAGCGATCGCCGGTCTGGCTGAGCAGGCGCCCGTTGATACGGTTGTTCTCGCCGATGAAGTTGGCCACGAAGGTATTCTTCGGCTCTTCATACAGGGTGCGCGGGTCGGCGATCTGCTGGATTTCGCCCTGGTGGAACACGGCCACGCGGTCGGACATGGTCAGCGCTTCGCCCTGGTCGTGGGTCACGTAGACCACGGTCACGCCCAGACGCTGGTGCAGGTGCTTGATTTCCATCTGCATGTGTTCGCGCAGCTGCTTGTCGAGGGCGCCGAGTGGTTCGTCCATCAGTACCAGTTGCGGTTCGAACACCAGGGCGCGAGCCAGCGCAACACGCTGCTGCTGGCCGCCGGAAAGCTGGCCGGGGTAGCGCTGGGCGAAGGTTTCGAGCTGCACCATGTTCAGCACGCGCTTGACCCGCTCGCTGATGTCGGTCTTGCTCAGGTTGCGCACGCTCAGCGGGAAGGCCAGGTTCTCGGCTACGGTCATGTGCGGGAACAACGCATAGTTCTGGAACACCATGCCGATGTCGCGCTTGTGCGGCGGCACGTTGTTGATCGAACGCCCGTCCAGCAGGATCTCGCCGGCGGTAGGGGTTTCGAACCCTGCCAGCATCATCAGGCTGGTGGTCTTGCCCGAGCCCGAGGGGCCGAGCAGGGTCAGGAACTCGCCTTTGCGAATATCCAGATTCAGGTCTTTGACGATCAGCGACTCGCCGTCGTAGCTCTTCTGCACACCACGGAAGCTGACCAGCACTTCGCCGGTTGCAGCGTTCGAATTCACCTCACTCATACCTGCACCTTCTTGTTGGATGACTGCTGTGACCCAAGACTAGAGAAGGCAGAAGGTGGCGCAAATCGGGGGTGCTGAGAGAATGCCATCAGCCGGATGGAAACTTGCGGGTAGGGATTGCCCTACAAGGGTGGCGTTTTCAGACACGTTGATAGCCGTGCTGCCCCCTTCGCTGGCAAGCCAGCCCCCACAAGGTTTGTCGGTACACGCCGAACCTGTGGCGGCTGGCTTGCCAGCGAAGGGATCAACCCGATGTCGTTTTTGGAACACTCACACCAGCTTGTGCTCCATCGCATACTTCACCAGCTCGGCCAGCGAAGTCACATTCAGCTTCTGCATCAGGCGCGCCTTGTGGGTGCTGATGGTCTTGTTGCTCAGCGCCAGCTGCTGGGCAATGTCGTTGACGTTCGCCCCCTGGGCCAACCGTTCGAACACCGAGAACTCGCGCTCCGACAGCATCGAGTGCAGGGGGCGCGAATCCGTCAGCCCCACCTCGAACACCATGCGGTCGGCCAGGTCCGGATCGATGTAGCGCCCGCCCCCCGCCACCCGGCGAATCGCGGTCAGCAGCAGCGCCGGATCACTGTCCTTGGTCGCGTACCCCGCCGCGCCGATCTTCAGCGCCCGCGCCGCCATCTGCGCTTCGTCATGCATCGACAGCACCAGGATCGCCGGCGGCGCGCTCAACGCGCGAATTCGCGGTATCGCCTCCAGCCCGTTCACCCCCGGCATCGAGATATCCAGCAACACCACCTCGCATTCGGTGTGGCGCAAGGCTTCGAGCAACTGCTCGCCATTGCCGGCCTCGCCCACCACCTGCATGTCCTTGGCCAGGCCGATCAACTGCTTGATGCCCTCGCGCACGATGGTGTGGTCTTCGGCAACCAATACTCGAATCACTGTCAGCTCCTGTCGTTGTTCAGGGGGATGCGTACGCTCAACGTGGTGCCCTCGCCCGGTTCGCTGTCCAGGCGCATGCTGCCGCCCAGCATCAGCACGCGCTCGCGCATGCCCACCAGGCCGAACGAGGTCGGGCGCTGGTCACTCTGCACGAAACCCACGCCGTCGTCGCTGATGGTCAGGCACAGCATCGCACCGTCCAGGCCCAGGTTGATCTGCACAGTATGCGCGTGGGCGTGGCGCATGACGTTGGTCAGGGCCTCCTGCAGAATGCGGAACAGGCTGGTGGCCTTGGCGTCGCTGAGCGGCGGCAGGTTGTCCGGTACCTCGACCAGGCACGGGATCTGCGTGCGGGCCTCGAAACGCCGGGCCTGCCACTCGATGGCCGAGGCAATGCCGGCATCCAGAATCGGCGGGCGCAAGGCCGTGGCGACGTCGCGCACCAGCTGGAACAGCTGCGCGATCAGGCGCTTCATGCTGCCCAGGCGCTCGTTCAGGCCCGGGTCCAGCCCGGCATAGGCCAGCTCGCACATCGAGGTTTCCAGCTTGAGCACGGTCAGCATCTGCCCGAGCTCATCATGCACCTCGCGGGCGATCCGCGCTTTCTCTTCCTCGCGCACGCTCTCCAGGTGCGCCGACAGTTCGCGCAGCTGCTCCTGGGAGCGCGCCAGTTCCAGCTCGGCGCGCTTGCTCTGGCTGATGTCCCATACCACCCCGTCCCACACCACGCGGCCGTCGCGCAGATTGCGGGTACTGGCCTTGATGTCGGCCCAGCGCTGCTCACCCTGGCGCGTGACGATGCGGCCCTGCCACGACCAGTCCTGGTCGGTGGCCAGCGCCTGGTCCTGCACGCGGTGATAGTCGGCGCGGTCTTCGCTGTGCACCAGGTTGCGCAAGCCCATGTCCGGGTGCTGCAGTTCAATGGGCGAGTAGCCGACCAGGGCCTCGCTGCCTTCGCTGATATAGGGGAACTCCAGGTCGCCGATCGCCGGGTTGCGTTCTAGCCGGAACACCAGCCCCGGCACGTTGCCGGCAATGCCCTTGAGCCGCGCCTCGCTCTCGCGCAGCGCCGCCAGGGCACGGCGGCGCTCGGTGACGTCATTGATGAACACCACCAGGTATTCGGCATCGCGAAAGCGCAAGAAGCTCAACGACACATCCACCGGTACCAGGCTGCCATCGGCGCGCAGGCACTGGGTCTCGAAGCGCTGCGCCGCCTCGTCGCTGGCCCGTGCACGCTTCCACAGGTCCAGCCAGCGGTCCATGTGCAGGTTGGGCTCGATATCGATCAGCGGGCGATCGTTCAGCGCCCCCGAGGTATAGCCGAGCATGCTTTCGACCGCGCGGTTGGCGTAGCGCACATGGCTGTCCCAATGCACCCACAGGATGCCCACGGTGCTCTGGTCGAGGGAGAACTGGCTCAGGCGCAGCGCCTCTTCGCGGGCCAGGCGCTTGGCGATGTTTTCCCGCGCAGCCAGCAGATTAAGTTCCAACTGCTGTTGTTGGCGCCGCTGCCAGATCACGATGAAGACGCAACTGAAGAACAGCGCCGCGAACAGCAACGCCAGGTTCTGCCAGAACCCCGGTGACTCGCTCAGGCGCGGGTAGCGGGGTTGCAGCCAGCGGTTGTGCAACTGCTCCAGGTCCTTGGCCGGGATGGCCTGCAGGCCGACCTCGATGATGTCGGCCAGTATCGGCCAGTCACGCCGCGAGCCCACCCGCAGCAACTGCGGCAAACCGATGTCGCCCACCACCACCAGATCGCTGAATTCGTTCTCGCGCGACAACCGGCTCAACTGCGCTTCATCCAGCACCGCGTAGCGCACCTGCTCGCTGAGCAATAGCTGCAAGGCCTGGCGCTCGGCCGGCACGCCTTGAAGATTCAGGTTGGAATAGGTCGCGCGCAGATAGTCGGCCAGCGAACTGGGCATGCGCACCGCCACTCGCTCGTTTTCGGCGAGCCGCTCCAGGTCCACTGCCATCGAGCCGTTGCGCGGGCCCACGATCAACTGCGGTACGCGCATGTAGGGGTCGCTGAACAACCAGCGACGCAGGCTGGCCGGGGTCTGGGTCAGCCCTGGCGCCAGGTCGATCTCGCCGCCGGCCAGGGCATGCTCGAGCGCGGCCTGGTCGGGGAAGTTGCGCCACGTCAGGTCCAGGTCCAATGCCCTGCCCAGCCAGTTCATCAGCTCGACGTTGACACCTGACAGCTGCTGCAGGCGCCGGTCGAACTGCGCGAACGGAGCCTGCAACACCAGGCCCACCCGCAAGCTGCGATGCTGGTCGAGCCATTGCTGTTGCGCCGGGTCCAGGCGTACCGCAGCCGGTAAGGATGCCTGCTCCGCGTTCGCCATAAAGGGCCAGCACAAGCAGCCGATAAACAACAGGCAGCGCAAACGCATCATCTTGAATCTCGTCAATGAAGGGACCGCCATCGAACATGGCCGTCGTCGACAAATACCATTAGGCTGCCGGTATCACTCTGGCCTGGATCGATCAATGTTCGTACTCAAACGCACGGCGCTTTCGGCGCTATGCCTGTCCTTGATACTACCTTGTACCGCACAAGTTCTGGCGCAGGAAACGCCGGCCGCCGACGCCGATGCCGCGCCGGCCACGCGCCAGGCGCTGTCCGAGCGCAGCCAGGAAGACGCCCAGGCCCTGGAGCGGCAAGTGCCCAAGGACGAGCAGCAAACCCTGCAGGCCGGCAGCGACAGCTTCCTGGCTCTGTGGAAACCTGCCAACACCCCGGCACCCGAAGGCGTGGTGATCATCGTCCCGGGTGCCGGCGAGAGCGCCGACTGGCCACGCACCGTCGGCCCCCTGCGGCGCAAGTTCCCCGATGCAAAGTGGGCCAGTCTGAGCCTGAGCCTGCCGGATCTGCTGGCCGAGAGCCCGGTGGCCCGCAAGGAAACCCCGGCACCGCCCCCGCAACCGGACAAGGACGTGAAGGGCGCACCGGCCAAGGCCACGCCGGCCGATGCTAATGCCAACATCGCCCAGGCCACCGCAGCAGAAACCGAAAACAGCGAAAGCGCCGAAGCGCCCGCCAGTACCGATCCGGCGGCCAGTGAAAAGGCCGACGCCGAGCGTATCTTCGCCCGCCTGGATGCCGCCGTCGCCTACGCACAGCAGCAGAACGCACGCAGTGTGGTGCTGCTGGGCAGCGGCAGCGGTGCCTACTGGTCAGCCCGTTACATCAGCGAACGGCAACCGCCGCAGGTGCAAAAGCTGGTGATGGTCGCTGCGCAGAACCCGGCCCGCGTCGAACACAGCCTCGACAGCCTGGCCGCCACGCTCAAGCTGCCGATCGCCGACTTCTACTATGCCAACCAGGCCGGCGCCAGGCAGGCGGCCGTGAACCGCCTGCAGGCCAGCAAGCGACTCAAGGACAGCAGCTACCACCAGGTCGCCCTGACGGCCATGCCCGGCAACCAGGCTGCCGAGCAGGAGCAACTGTTCCGCCGCATTCGCGGCTGGCTGAGCCCGCAAGCGGTCGACTAGAAGCCGCGCCGCTTGCGTACCACCGCGTAGGCCTGATGCAGGTCACGGGTACGCTCGGTGGCGTCGCGCACCTGCGCCGGGCTCGCGCCGCTACCCACCAGTTTGTCCGGATGATGCCGGCTGAGCAGGCGCCGGTAGGCCTGCTTGACCTGTACAGGCTCGGTCTCGGGTAACACCCCCAGCAAGCGCAGGGCCTCGGGATAGCTGATGCCCTGATTGCCCAGGGCCGCCCGGTGCGGCTCGTAGTCGCTGGCCAGTGCCTGCACCCGGGTCGTCGACCAACCCAACTGCTGCCCCCACTGCATCAGCAGTTCGCGCTCGTGACGCCCTACCCGGCCATCGGCCCAGACCATGCGCCAGCAGGCACGCAGCAAGCCTTCGGCAGCATGGGGTTGCTGCTTGAGGCGACGCAGGTGCGGGTGCAGGCGCTCGCTGCCGCTCTTGCCCCGGTTGAATGCGGCAATCGCGCGCAGACGTGCCGGTTCGCTCATCTCCAGGCGCTGCATTTCCTGACGCGCCTGCTGGATATGTCCGTCGACCACCCGCCCTTCACTCTTGGCCAGGCGCCCAAGCAGCACGAACAGCACTTCGTCGTCGCGCAGCACCGCGCGCCCGCCCAGACGCTCGCGCAGGTGCGCCCAACTATGCAGTTGCAGACGGCGGTCCATCGCCTGACCGAGCAATGCCCCCAGCAACGCCCCTGGAATGCTGGCGATGGCAAAACCCGCTCCGGCACCAATCACTGTGCTCGGCCACAACATGTCAGCGGCGCTCGGCGAGCAGGCGCTCGACTTCGGCAAGGCGTTCGAGGGTACCGACATCCACCCACTGGCCAGTGAAATGCTCCCCACTGACCAGGCCCTTGGCCATCGCCTGGCGAAACAGCGGTGCCAGCTTGAAGGCGCCGGCCTGGCAACCGTCGAACAGTTCCGGGTGCAGCACGGCGATCCCGCTGTAGGTCAAGGTCGGCGAAACCGCGTCGGCATCCTTGACCTGCCCGGCCTGCAGGCGGAAGTCACCTTTGCCGTGATGGCCCGGGTTGTCCACCAGCACCAGGTGCGCCAGCCCGGACAGCGACGCAGGCAGGCGGCTGAAGTCGTACTCGGTCCAGATGTCGCCGTTGATCAGCGCAAAAGGCGCGTCGCCAAGCAGCGGCAGCGCCTTGTAGATCCCGCCACCGGTTTCCAGTGGTTCGCCTTCGGCGGAATAGCGGATGCTCAGGCTAAGTTGCGCGCCATCGCCCAGGTGCTCTTCGATCTGCTGCCCCAGCCAGGCATGATTGATCACCACCTCGGTGAAGCCCGCCCTCGCCAGGGCGCGCAGGTGATACTCGATCAACGGCACGCCGGCCACCGGCACCAGTGGCTTGGGTGTATGCAGGGTCAGCGGGCGCATGCGCTCGCCCTTGCCTGCGGCTAGAATCATCGCCTTCATGCGCGCGCCCCGCCTGCGGCCTGCAGGCTGTCGATCAGTTCGTCCAGCTCGGCCAGCTCAGGGCGGCGGGCGATCACTTCATCTATATAAGCAAAGAACCGCGGCACATCGGCCAGGTAGCGCGGCTTGCCGTCACGGTGGCAGATGCGCGCGAAGATGCCGATCACCTTGAGGTGGCGCTGCACGCCCATCAGGTCGCTGGCACGCTGGAAGTCCTCGAAATCGGCCTGCACCGGTACGCCCAGAGCCTGCGCCCGCTGCCAGTAGTCCTTGAGCCAGCCCTCTACCCGTGCCTGCGGCCAACTGAGGAAGGCGTCCTTGAACAGACAGGTGATGTCGTAGGTCACCGGGCCGTACACCGCATCCTGGAAATCCAGCACGCCCGGGTTGGGCACACTCTGCATCAGGTTGCGCGGCATGTAGTCACGGTGCACCAGCACCTTGGGCTGGGCCAGGGCGCTGTCGATCAGCAGGGTGCTGATGCGTTGCCAGGCCGCCTGCTGCTCATTATTCATCTGCAGGCCCAGTTCACGGCCCACGTACCACTCTGGGAACAGCTCCAGCTCACGGCGCAGCAGGGCCAGGTCATAACTGGGCAACGGCGCCTGCATCGGCAGTTGCTGGAAGGCCAGCAGCGCCTGGATGGCATCGTCGAACAGGCCATCGGCGTTGTCGCTGGTGATCACATCGAGGTAGGTGTGGTTGCCCAGATCACTCAGCAGCAGGAAGCCGCGCTCGAGATCCTGAGCGTGAATTTGCGGCACATTGACCTCGGCGCTGGCCAATAAATGAGCAATTTCCACAAAAGGCCGGCAGTTTTCCTGCGGCGGCGGGGCATCCATCACAATAAAACTGCGTCCTTCGGCGGCCCAGCGGAAGTAGCGGCGAAAGCTCGCGTCGCTGCTGGCAGCGGTCAGGCAGCCCGCTGGAACCGGACCCCAGCCCTGTTTATGGAAAAGATTTGCCAGCTGTTCGGCCAGCCATACATTCAGGTGTTGCAGGCGTACATCATGTTCGGGCATTACATGGGTCTCCGACGGCCCTAGCCGTCAAGCGGGTCATGCTTTATTATCCAGCATCTTTTTCAGACCATCGAGAGGCGTGCGGCCCCACACGCGGGCAGATGGCACGCAGGAAGCCCGGACTAATAAGATGGCATTGAAATCCCCCGCGTTTCGTAAAAAATTCCCGTTGCTCGTCACCGGCGGTCTGCTGGCGATGCAACCCCTGGCCACGTCGTACGTGGTGGCTGCCGAGCAGTTCGACTGCCAAGTTTCCGCTGCCGGAGGTTGGGACTGCAAGCCCAAGACCAGCACCGCGAACCTGCCACCACGCCCTGTGCATGACGGTGCGGCGGTCAGCTCGGCCGGCGAAACGCCTGCCCAGAGCGCCGACGGCAGTGCCGAAGCAGCGGGCAAAGGCCCAGCACTCGTCACCGAAACCAAGGGGCGCGGCCTGAAGGCACGCAGCGCCGACTACAGCCATCTGGACTGGGTACCACGCGATCAGCTGACCCCTGCCCAGCTCGCCGAAGCCGGCCCGTATTGCTCCGGGGCCTACATCGAGCCAACCCGTCCGGGCATGGATGACACCACGCCCAAGGACGAGGCGCCGACCTTCATCGGTGCCAAGGTATCGCGCTACCAGCAGGAGCAGCAGATCGCCACCCTCGCCGGTGACGTGGTGATGCGCCAGGGCAGCATGCAGGTCGAGGCCGACGAGGCCAATCTGTATCAGGCCGAGAACCGTGGCGAACTGAGCGGCAACGTCAAGATCCGCGACAACGGTTCGCTGGTGGTTGGCGATCACGCCGACATCCAGCTCGACACCGGTGAAGCCAAGGTCGACAACGCCGAGTACGTGATGCACAAATCGCGTATCCGCGGTAACGCGCTGTACGCCAAGCGTGCCGAAAACGCGATCATTCGCCTCAAGGACGGTACCTACACCACCTGCGAGCCGAACAGCAACGCCTGGCAGCTCAAGGGCAACAACATCACGCTGAACCCGGCCACCGGCTTCGGTACCGCGACCAACGTCACCCTGCGGGTCAAGGATGTACCGGTGTTCTACACCCCGTACATCTACTTCCCGATCGATGACCGTCGCCAGTCCGGCTTCCTGCCGCCATCGTTCAGTACCAGCAGCGACACCGGCTTCATGCTGGTCACGCCGTACTACTTCAACCTGGCACCGAACTACGACGCCACCTTGTATCCACGCTACATGGCCAAGCGCGGCCTGTTGATGGAAGGCGAGTTCCGCTACCTGACCAAGTCCAGCGAAGGGCAGTTCGGTGGTGCGTGGCTGAATGACGAGGAGGACGAGCGCAAGCGCCAGTCCGACTACAAAGAAAAGCGCTGGATGATCAACTGGCAGCACAAGGGTGGCCTGGACGAGCGCCTGATGACCGAGGTCGATTACACCAACATCAGCGATCCCTACTACTTCCAGGACCTGGAAACGGATCAGCTCGGCGTAGAAAGTACCGACTATATCAACCAGCAGGGTGCGTTGACATATCGGGGAGACAGTTATACTGCGCGGCTGAATATGCAGGACTACAAACTGGCGACTATCAGCCAGATCACTCCGTATGGCCGTCTGCCCCAGGTTACTTTTGGCGGCAGGCTACCCTACCATCCCGGGGGCTTGGACTTTGCCTACAGTACCGAGTTCGTACGTTTCGATCGCGACTTGCGCGAGGGTAACTTCGTAGACAAGGACGACCGCTCCACGCCGTGGTATGACACTCGAGTATCCGGTCTGGCGCGTGCCAACGGTGACCGGATCAATCTCGCTCCCAACATGAGCTTGCCGCTGAACGCCTCTTATGGCTACGTCAGACCTTCGCTGACATATGTCTACACCAATTACCAGCTGGATCTGGACCAACGCGGCAAACAGACACTCGCAGCAGATGAACAATTCAATAGTTCGCAAGACCGAAGCGTGCCCATTTTCAGCGTCGACAGCGGTCTGTACTTCGACCGCGACACGCAGTGGTTCGGCAAGGACTACCGCCAGACACTGGAACCGCGCCTGTTCTATCTGTACGTCCCATACAAGGACCAGACGGACATTCCGGTTTTCGATACCGGCGAATCGACTTTCAGCTATGCATCATTGTTCCGCGAAAACCGCTTCAGTGGGACAGACCGTATCGGCGACGAAAACAAGCTGTCGTTGGGTTTGACAAACCGCTGGATCGAAGACAACGGTTTCGAACGTCAACGTTTGAGCGTTGGCCAAGCGCTGTACTTCAAGGATCGCAAGGTTCAGCTGCCGCGTATCGATTACCGCACACGCAACGACTCGCAATCCGACGTCTCGCCCTACGCGCTGGAATACCAGTTCCGCTTCAACCGCGACTGGCGCGTGAATTCCGACTTCAACTGGGACCCGGATACCCGCAGTACGCGTTCCGGCAGCGCCATGTTCCACTACCAACCGGAAGACAACGTCAACAAGATCGTCAACCTGGGTTATCGCTATCGCAACGACGGGGTTCGCTACGATCAAAGCACCGGTCGCTGGCAGGTGGGTGGTGGCGACTACGGCACCCCGGGACAACCTGGCTATGTGAAGGACTACTACAAGATCCAGCAACATGACTTCTCCGTCATGTGGCCAATCGTTCCGCAGTGGACTGCAATCGCCCGCTGGCAGCACGACTACAACCGCAACCGCACCCTGGAAGCCATGGGCGGTTTCGAGTACGACAACTGCTGCTGGAAGCTGCGTCTGATCAACCGCTACTGGATCGATTACGACGAATACAGCCAGGACGCACCCTCCAACGAAAAAGGCGACCATGGGATCTTCCTGCAGATCGTGCTGAAAGGCCTCGGTGGTGTAGTAGGTAAAAAGGTCGAAACTTTCCTCGATCAAGGCATTCAAGGTTACCGTGCACGTGAAGACCAAGCTTATTGATTGTCTGCGCCCGCTGATGCTGGGCGCTGTACTACTGAGCAGCACCGCGCACGCCGCGGTGCAGACCCTGGACAAGGTGGTGGCCATCGTCGACAACGACGTGGTCATGCAAAGCCAGCTGGACCAGCGCGTGCGCGAGGTCGAACAGACCATCGCCAAGCGCGGCGGCGCCACACCTCCGCCCGGCGTGCTCGACCAGCAGGTGCTGGAGCGCCTGATCGTGGAAAACCTGCAACTGCAGATTGGCGATCGTTCCGGCATCCGCATCACCGACGAAGAACTCAATCAGGCCATGGACACCATTGCCCAGCGCAACGGCATGAACATGAGCCAGTTCCGTGCGGCCCTGGCCCATGACGGCCTGTCGTTCGATGACGCCCGCGAGCAGGTCCGTCGCGAGATGATCATCAGCCGCGTGCGCCAGCGCCGGGTAGCCGAACGCATCCAGGTTTCGGAACAGGAAGTGAAGAACTTCCTCGCCTCGGACCTGGGCAAGATGCAGTTGTCCGAAGAGTTCCGCCTGGCCAACATCCTGATCCCGACCCCGGAAAGCGCCAACTCGGCGGCTATCCAGGCGGCTGGCCAGCAAGCGGCCGCGATCTACCAGCAGCTCAAGCAAGGCGCCGACTTCGCCCAGCTGGCGACTGCCCGTTCGGCCAGCGAGAACGCACTGGAAGGTGGCGAGATGGGCTGGCGCAAGGCCGCCCAGCTGCCACCTCCTTTCGATCGCCTGCTCAGCACCATGGCTGTGGGTGACGTCACCGAGCCTGTACGCACACCGGGTGGCTTCATCATCCTGAAGCTGCAGGAAAAGCGCGGCGGCCAGACACAGCTGCGCGACGAAGTGCATGTTCGCCACATCCTGATCAAGCCAAGCGAAGTGCGCAGCGAAGCCGCCACCCAGCAACTGGCGGAAAAGCTCTATGAACGCATCAGCGCCGGCGAAGATTTCGCCGAGCTGGCGAAGAGCTTCTCCGAAGATCCGGGTTCGGCGCTCAATGGCGGCGACCTCAACTGGGTCGATCCGAACGCACTGGTACCCGAGTTCCGCGAAGTCATGGCCAGCACCCCTCAGGGTCAGCTGTCCAAGCCGTTCCAGACCCAATACGGCTGGCACGTACTGGAAGTCCTGGGTCGTCGCTCCACCGACAGCACCGAACAGGCACGCGAACAGCAAGCCATGAACGTGCTGCGCAACCGCAAGTACGACGAAGAGCTGCAAAGCTGGCTGCGTCAGATCCGCGACGAAGCCTATGTTGAAATCAAGCTTCCTGGCGCCGACCAGGCAGCCCAGTGAAACACCAGCGCTTCGCCCTGACACCCGGCGAGCCGGCCGGCATAGGACCTGACCTGTGCCTGCTGCTCGCCGAGCACGCCCAGCCCCACCCCCTGATCGCCATTACCAGTCGTGACCTGCTCGTCGAGCGGGCCGCGCAACTGGGCGTGGCCGTCACGCTGCTGCCTGTCAGCCCCGACGCCTTCCCGGATGCGCCTGCCCCTGCGGGCAGCCTGTACGTGTGGGACACGCCGCTGGCAAGCCGGGTAGTCGCCGGGCAGCTGGACAAACGCAACGCCGCCTTCGTACTGCAAACCCTGACCCGTGCGGGCCAGGGCTGCCTTGACGGGCACTTTGCCGGGATGATCACCGCGCCCGTGCACAAGGGCGTGATCAACGAAAGCGGCATTGCGTTTTCCGGGCATACCGAATTCCTCGCCGAGCTCACCCACACTGCGCAAGTGGTGATGATGCTTGCCACCCGCGGGCTGCGCGTGGCCCTGGTGACCACGCACCTGCCGCTGCGCGCAGTGGCCGACGCCATCACCGCCGAACGCCTGGAGCGGGTCACGCGGATCCTGCATGCCGACCTGCAGAGCAAGTTCGGCATCGCCCAGCCACGCATCCTGGTGTGCGGGCTCAACCCGCATGCGGGTGAAGGCGGCCACCTGGGCAGCGAAGAAATAGACATCATCGAACCGACATTGGCGCGCCTGCGCAGCGAAGGCATGGACCTGCGCGGCCCGTTGCCTGCCGACACCCTGTTTACCCCCAAATATCTGGAGCACTGCGACGCAGTGCTGGCGATGTACCACGACCAGGGCCTGCCGGTGCTCAAGTACAAGGGCTTCGGCGCCGCCTTGAACGTTACCCTGGGCCTGCCGATCATTCGCACATCGGTGGACCACGGCACCGCCCTGGACCTTGCCGGCACCGGCAGGATCGACACCGGCAGCCTGCAGGTAGCACTGGAAACCGCCTACCAGATGGCCGAGACCCATTTATGACCGAGCAATACCAACACAAGGCGCGCAAGCGCTTCGGCCAGAACTTTCTGCACGACGCCGGCGTCATCGATCGCATCCTGCGCTCGATCAGCGCCAAGGCAGGTGAGCGCCTGCTGGAAATCGGTCCGGGCCAGGGCGCCCTGACCCAGGGCCTGCTCAACAGCGGCGGCCAGCTGGATGTGGTGGAACTGGACAAGGACCTGGTACCGATCCTCAACCAGCAGTTCGCCGGCCGTGATAACTTCCGCCTGCACCAGGGCGATGCGCTCAAGTTCGACTTCACCAGCCTGGGCGCCGCGCCGCGCAGCCTGCGGGTGGTCGGCAACCTGCCGTACAACATCTCCACCCCACTGATCTTTCACCTGCTGGCCAACGCCGAGCTGATCCGCGACATGCACTTCATGCTGCAGAAGGAAGTGGTCGAGCGCCTGGCCGCCGGCCCGGGCGGTGGCGACTGGGGCCGTCTGTCGATCATGGTGCAGTACCACTGCCGCGTGGAACACCTGTTCAACGTCGGCCCGGGGGCGTTCAACCCACCGCCCAAGGTCGATTCGGCCATCGTGCGCCTGGTGCCCCACACCACCCTGCCGCACCCGGCAAAGGACCATCGCCTGCTCGAGCGCATCGTGCGCGAAGCGTTCAACCAGCGCCGCAAGACACTGCGCAACACCTTGAAGGCCCTGCTCAGCAGCGACGAGATCGCCGCCGCCGGTGTCGATGGCAGCCTGCGCCCCGAGCAACTGGACCTGGCCGCCTTCGTGCGCCTGGCCGACAAGCTGGCCGAACAGCCGCAGTAACACCTGATAACGGCCGGTCATGCCCGCATGACTGGCCGGCAACCCCGCCGATAGCCTAGACTGATGCCATTGCCGTATTCGCGTCTGTTGCCAAGGCCCTCTTGAATGTCCGATCCCCGCTATCAGGTCGACGTCGACGTCGTCACCCGCTTCCTCAAAGAACATTCCGATCCCGAAAACGACCGCTTTGCCTTTGCCTACACCATTACCGTGCACAACAACGGTTCGGTGGCCGCCAAGCTGATGTCGCGTCACTGGCTCATCACCAATGGCGATGGCCAGGTGGAAGAGGTCAAGGGCGCCGGGGTGATTGGCCAGCAGCCGCTGATCGAGCCTGGCCAGAGCCACACCTACAGCAGTGGTGCCGTGCTCAGCACCCAGGTGGGCACCATGGAAGGCAGCTATCAGATGTTCGCCGAGGATGGCATCCGTTTCGAGGCCCCGATCAAGGCGTTCCGCCTGGCCGTACCCGGGTCGCTGCACTGATGGCGGTGTATGCCGTCGGCGATCTCCAGGGCTGCCTGCAACCGCTCAAATGCCTGCTCGAGCGGGTCAACTTCAACCCGTCGGTCGACCGCCTGTGGCTGGTCGGCGACCTGGTCAACCGCGGCCCCGAGTCGCTGGAAACCCTGCGCTATCTGTACGCCATGCGCGACTCGCTGGTGTGCGTGCTGGGCAACCACGACCTGCACCTGCTGGCCGCCTGGCACAACATCGAGCGCCTGAAGAAAAGCGACACCCTGCGCGAGATTCTCGACGCCCCGGATGCCGACGAACTGCTCGACTGGCTGCGCCGGCAAAAGCTGCTGCATTACGACGAGCAGCGCGGCGTGGCGATGGTGCATGCCGGCATTCCACCGCAGTGGACCCTGGGCAAGGCGCTGGAGCTGGCTGGCGAGGTCGAAGAAGTGCTACGCGATGACAATCGGCTCAAGCTCTATCTGGACGGCATGTACGGCAACGAGCCGAACAAGTGGAGCAAGAACCTGGGCGGGGTCGAACGCCTGCGGGTCATCACCAATTATTTCACCCGCATGCGCTTCTGCACCGCCGAGGGCAAACTGGACCTCAAGGGCAAGGAAGGCGCCGACACCGCCCCACCCGGCTACAAACCGTGGTTCGCCCACAAGGGCCGTCGCTCGCGTCACGTGAAGATCATCTTTGGTCACTGGGCAGCCCTCGAGGGCCGCTGCACCGAGCCAGGCGTGTACGCACTGGATACCGGCTGCGTGTGGGGCGGTGCGATGACCCTGTTCAATGTCGATACCGGCCAGTACCACCGCTGCGAGTGCACCGAAGAAGGCACCGTACGCCCGCTGGCCAGCCCCGTGCAACCGGCTAGAATAGCCGATCAATCCTGAAGGACCCGCCCATGAGCGAATTCAAACGTATCCCTCCAGAGCAGGCTCAGGCGCTGCGTGCGCAAGGCGCCGTGGTGGTCGATATCCGCGACCAGCCCACCTTTGCCAACGGCCACATCACCGGCGCCCGCCACCTGGACAACCAGTCGGTCGCCGATTTCATCCGCGGCGCCGACCTCGACGCCCCTACCGTGGTGGTCTGCTACCACGGCAACTCCAGCCAGAGCGCGGCCGCGTATCTGGTCAGCCAGGGTTTTTCCGACGTCTACAGCCTCGACGGCGGCTTCGAGCTGTGGCGCGCCACCTTCCCGGCAGAAACCGCCCAGGGCTCTGCCGAATAATTTTTTTGTTGGCCTGCAGCCCGCGCCCTGCGCGGGCTCGCGCCAGACCAGACGAACGGTCGTGGCGAACTAATCGCCCAACCGCCCTTGACCTCGCCGATTACCAACTATCCTTAAGCCCAGGCCATCCAAAAAGGGGAGAGCCGGTACACCGGCGTGCGGGTCATCGGTAAGGTTCCAAGGGTGTTCTGGGGGGTATACAGCAGGCGGCAGTGCCGTCTGCATGCCAGCATCAACTGATCGATCCGACGTCGGCTCCACGTATCGAGCGAGGTGACGTCATGAGTATTTTTAGCCACTTCCAACAACGTTTCGAGTCCACCCGTCAGGAAGAGCTCTCGCTGCAGGAGTATCTTGAGCTCTGCAAGCAGGACCGTAGTGCCTATGCGTCGGCGGCCGAACGCCTGTTGATGGCTATTGGTGAGCCGGAACTGGTCGACACGTCGAACAATTCGCGGCTGTCGCGGATCTTCTCCAACAAGGTGATCCGGCGCTACCCCGCCTTCGAAGACTTCCATGGCATGGAAGAATGCATCGACCAGATCGTTTCCTACTTCCGCCATGCCGCACAGGGCCTGGAGGAAAAGAAACAGATCCTCTACCTGCTCGGTCCGGTGGGTGGCGGCAAGTCGTCCCTGGCTGAAAAACTCAAGCAACTGATGGAAAAGGTGCCCTTCTACGCCATCAAGGGCTCGCCGGTGTTCGAGTCCCCGCTGGGGCTGTTCAACGCCACCGAGGACGGCGCCATCCTCGAAGAGGACTTCGGCATCCCGCGCCGCTACCTGAACACCATCATGTCGCCCTGGGCGACCAAGCGCCTGGCCGAGTTCGGCGGCGACATCAGCCAGTTCAAGGTGGTCAAGCTCTACCCCTCGATCCTCAACCAGATCGCCGTGGCCAAGACCGAGCCGGGCGACGAG
The DNA here is from genome assembly GCF_024261405.1 of Pseudomonas sp. FBF18. NCBI lineage: Bacteria > Pseudomonadati > Pseudomonadota > Gammaproteobacteria > Pseudomonadales > Pseudomonadaceae > Pseudomonas > Pseudomonas sp. FBF18. The sequence continues at coordinate 38,688 of NZ_QKRS01000012.1, forward strand.
AACAACCAGGACATCTCGGCGCTGGTGGGCAAGGTCGATATCCGCAAGCTCGAGGAATTCCCGCAGAACGACGCCGACGCCTACAGCTATTCGGGCGCACTGTGCCGGGCCAACCAGGGCCTGATGGAATTCGTCGAGATGTTCAAGGCACCGATCAAGGTCCTGCACCCGCTGCTCACCGCCACCCAGGAGGGCAACTACAACAGCACCGAGGGCCTCGGCGCCATCCCCTACTCCGGGATTCTGCTGGCCCACTCCAACGAATCGGAATGGCACAGCTTTCGCAACAACAAGAACAACGAGGCGTTCATCGACCGGATCTACATCGTCAAGGTGCCGTACTGCCTGCGCGTGAGCGACGAGATCAAGATCTACGACAAGCTGCTGTTCAACAGCTCCCTGGCCAAGGCCCACTGCGCACCCGACACACTGAAGATGCTGGCCCAGTTCACGGTGCTGTCGCGCCTCAAGGAGCCGGAGAACTCGAATATCTACTCCAAGATGCGCGTGTATGACGGCGAGAACCTCAAAGACACCGATCCGAAGGCCAAGTCGATCCAGGAGTACCGCGACTCGGCCGGTGTCGACGAAGGCATGAACGGCCTGTCGACCCGCTTCGCCTTCAAGATCCTGTCCAAGGTGTTCAACTTCGACCCCCATGAAATCGCGGCCAACCCGGTGCACCTGCTGTACGTGCTGGAGCAGCAGATCGAACAGGAACAGTTCCCGGCCGAGGTGCGCGAGCGCTACCTGCGCTACCTCAAGGAATACCTGGCACCGCGCTACATCGAGTTCATCGGCAAGGAAATCCAGACCGCCTACCTGGAGTCCTACAGCGAATACGGGCAGAACATCTTCGACCGTTATGTGCTGTACGCCGACTTCTGGATTCAGGACCAGGAGTACCGCGACCCCGAAACCGGCGAGATCCTCAACCGCATCGCCCTCAACGAGGAGCTGGAGAAGATCGAGAAACCGGCTGGCATCAGCAATCCGAAGGATTTCCGCAACGAGATCGTCAACTTCGTGCTGCGCGCGCGGGCCAACAACAACGGCAAGAACCCGACCTGGCTGAGCTACGAAAAACTGCGGGTGGTGATCGAGAAGAAAATGTTCTCCAACACCGAAGACCTGCTGCCGGTCATCAGCTTCAACGCCAAGGCGAGCAAGGAGGACCAGCAGAAGCACAACGACTTCGTTACGCGAATGGTCGAACGCGGCTACACGGACAAACAGGTCCGGCTGCTCTCGGAATGGTACCTGCGGGTCAGGAAATCGCAATAAGCGGCAAGCGTCAGGCTGTCAGCGGCAAGCCCGGAGTACGCGCCGGGCCTGCAGCGACAGCGCTGCCCATCTTGAAGCTAGAAGCTTGAAGCTTGCAGCTACTGCCTACTCCCGGAGGGGCCTATGAGCTATGTGATCGACCGACGCCTGAACGGCAAGAACAAGAGCACGGTCAACCGCCAGCGCTTTCTGCGGCGTTACCGTGACCACATCAAGAAGGCCGTCGAAGAGGCCGTGAGCCGTCGCTCCATCACCGACATGGAGCATGGCGAACAGATCAGCATTCCTGGCCGGGATATCGACGAACCGGTACTGCACCATGGACGCGGCGGCAAGCAGACCGTCGTACACCCGGGCAACAAGGAGTTCACCGCCGGCGAGCATATCGCGCGCCCGCAGGGCGGCGGTGGAGGCGGCGGCAAGGGCAAGGCCGGCAATTCCGGCGAAGGCATGGACGAGTTCGTCTTCCAGATCACCCAGGAAGAATTCCTCGAGTTCATGTTCGAAGACCTCGAGCTGCCCAATCTGGTCAAGCGTCACCTGACCGGCACCGACACCTTCAAGACCGTGCGCGCGGGCATCAGCAACGAAGGCAACCCGTCGCGCATCAATATCATCCGCACCCTGCGCTCAGCCCATGCGCGGCGCATTGCGCTGTCGGGCAGCAGCCGCGCCAAACTGCGCGCCGCCCAGGAAGAACTGGCACGCCTGAAGCGCGAAGAGCCGGACAACTTCGGCGATATCCAGGAAATCGAAGGGGAAATAGAACGTCTGAGTGCACGTATCCACCGCGTACCCTTTCTCGACACCTTCGACCTCAAGTACAACCTGCTGGTCAAGCAGCCCAACCCCAGTTCCAAGGCCGTGATGTTCTGTCTGATGGACGTGTCCGGCTCCATGACCCAGGCCACGAAGGACATCGCCAAGCGCTTCTTCATCCTGCTGTACCTGTTCCTGAAGCGAAACTACGACAAGATCGAGGTGGTGTTCATCCGCCATCACACCAGCGCGCGCGAAGTGGATGAGGAAGAGTTCTTCTATTCCCGCGAGACGGGCGGCACCATCGTCTCCAGCGCCCTGAAACTGATGCAGGAAATCATGGCCGAGCGCTATCAGGCCAGCGAATGGAACATCTACGCGGCCCAGGCTTCGGACGGTGACAACTGGAACGACGACTCGCCCATCTGCCGCGAGATCCTCACCAAGCAGATCATGCCGTTCGTGCAGTACTACACTTATGTCGAGATCACCCCTCGCGAGCACCAGGCCTTGTGGTTCGAATACGAACGCATCGGCGAAGCCTTCGCCGATACCTTCGCCCAGCAGCAGCTGGTGTCGGCCGGCGATATCTACCCGGTCTTCCGTGAACTCTTCCAGCGCAGGTTAGCCACATGACCGCCAGAGAGCAGAAGCGCCAACCCCTTTCCACCGGGTCCGAGTGGACGTTCGAGCTGATCCAGGCCTACGACCGCGAAATCAGTCGCCTGGCCGAGCGCTACGCCCTGGACACCTACCCCAACCAGATCGAGGTGATTACCGCCGAGCAGATGATGGACGCCTATGCGTCGGTCGGCATGCCGCTGGGCTATCACCACTGGTCCTACGGCAAGCATTTCCTGAGCACAGAAAAATCGTACAGCCGCGGCCAGATGGGCCTGGCCTACGAAATCGTGATCAACTCCGACCCCTGCATCGCCTACCTGATGGAGGAGAACACCATCTGCATGCAGGCGCTGGTGGTAGCGCACGCGTGTTACGGGCACAACAGCTTCTTCAAGGGCAACTACCTGTTCCGCACCTGGACCGACGCCAGCTCGATCATCGACTACCTGGTGTTCGCCAAGCAGTACATCACCCAGTGCGAGGAGCGCCACGGCATCGACGCGGTGGAAGACCTGCTGGACTCCTGCCATGCCCTGATGAACTACGGCGTCGACCGCTACAAGCGGCCCTACCCGATCTCCGCCGAAGAAGAGCGTCGCCGCCAGAAAGACCGCGAAGAACACCTGCAAAAGCAGATCAACGACCTGTGGCGCACCATTCCCAAGGGCACCGACAAGTACAACGAGAAAGACAATGCGCGCTTCCCGGCCGAACCGCAGGAAAACATCCTGTACTTCATCGAGAAGCACGCCCCGCTGCTCGAACCCTGGCAACGCGAGATCGTGCGCATCGTGCGCAAGATCGCACAGTACTTCTACCCGCAACGCCAGACCCAGGTGATGAACGAAGGCTGGGCGACCTTCTGGCACTACACCCTGATGAACGACCTGTACGACGAGGGCCTCGTGACCGAGGGCTTCATGATGGAGTTTCTGCAGTCGCACACCAGCGTTGTGTTCCAGCCAGGCTTCGACAGCCCCTATTACAGCGGCATCAACCCCTATGCCCTGGGTTTTGCCATGTACCGCGACATCCGGCGCATGTGCGAGCACCCCACAGAGGAAGACCGCCGGTGGTTCCCCGAGATTGCCGGCAGCGACTGGCTGTCGACCATCAAGTTCGCCATGAGCAGCTTCAAGGACGAGAGCTTCATCCTGCAGTACCTGTCGCCCACGGTGATTCGCGACCTCAAGCTGTTCAGCATCCTGGACGACGACCAGAAGGACGACCTGCTGGTACCGGCCATCCACGACGAAGCAGGCTACCGCACCATCCGCGAGATCCTGGCCGCGCAATACAACCTGGGCAACCGCGAACCCAACGTGCAGATCTGGAGTATAGACCGGCGTGGCGATCGCTCGCTGACGCTGCGTCACCAGCAACATGACCGCAAACCGCTGGGCGACTCCACCGACGAGGTGCTCAAGCACCTGCACCGCCTGTGGGGCTTCGACATCCATCTGGAGACCCTGCAAGGCGACCAGGTGATGAAGACCCACCACGTCCCCCCAAAGGGCGAACACGGCGAAGGTGACTACGGACGGCTGGACCTGGCTGTCGTCCACCTGTAGCCGCCCGCGCCAACCTCCGTTGTGGCCAGACAGGGTATCCTGTGGCCTCAACGGAGGTTTTTTCATGCAGATCTATAAAGTCGGTGGTGCCGTGCGCGACCGCCTGCTGGGCAGGCCGGTCACCGATATCGACTGGGTGGTGGTGGGTGCGACGGTCGAGCAGATGCAGGCCCAGGGCTATCGTCCGGTGGGGGCCGACTTCCCCGTCTTCCTTCACCCTCACAGCGGTGAAGAATATGCACTGGCGCGTACGGAGCGCAAAAGCGGGCGCGGCTATGGCGGCTTCACCTTCCATGCCAGCCCCGAGGTCACACTGGAAGAAGACCTGGTGCGGCGCGACCTGACCATCAATGCAATGGCCGAGGACGAACAGGGCCGGATCACCGACCCGTACAAGGGCCAGCAGGATCTCCAAGACCGTATTTTACGCCACGTTTCCCCCGCGTTCGCCGAAGATCCCCTGCGTGTGCTGCGCGTAGCGCGTTTCGCCGCGCGCTATGCCGGGCTGGGTTTCCAGGTAGCCCCCGAAACCCTCGCACTGATGCGCGAGCTGAGCGAGTCGGGTGAACTGCAGGCCCTTACCGCCGAGCGCAGCTGGAAGGAAATCGCCCGCGCCCTGATGGAAGAGCAACCCCAGGTGTTCATTCAGGTGCTGCGTGATTGCGGGGCGCTGAAGCAGTTGATGCCCGAACTCGACGTGCTGTTCGGCGTTCCGCAACCTGCGGCGCATCATCCTGAAATCGACACCGGCGTGCATACCCTGTCGGTGCTGGAGCAGGCGGCCCGTCACAACCAGCCGCTGACGGTACGCTGGGCCTGCCTGCTGCATGACCTGGGCAAAGGCCTGACCCCCGAAGAGGAGTGGCCGCGGCATATCGCCCATGAGCACCGCGGGCTGAAGGCGATCAAGGCGGTCAACCAGCGCTTCAAGGTACCGCGCGACTGCCAGGAACTGGCCTTGCTGGTGGGCGAGTACCATACCCATGGCCACCGGGCCCTGGAGCTGAAGGCATCGACCTTGCTGGAGTTGCTGCAGCGCTTCGACGTGTACCGGCGCCCGCAACGCTTTGAAGAGTTCATCGCCGCGTGCGAGATGGACGCGCGCGGGCGACTGGGGTTGGAGGAGCGTGATTATCCACAGGCCGCCTACCTGCGTGGCGCAGCAGACGCCGCGCGGGCAGTGGCGGTGCAGCCACTGGTAGAGAAGGGCTTCACCGGCCAGGGCCTGGGCGAGGCGATCAAGCGCGAGCGGCTGAATGCGCTCAAGGCCTACAAGGAAAGCGCCAAACCCTGAATCGTTAGGCCGGCAAGGGCGGCGATTCCTGATTGCCGCCCCTGACCGTCAGTCCAGCGGCAGCGCCTTGCCATTCCAGGTGAATGGCACCGGTTCGAGCACCTGGTCGATCTGCGCCTGCTGCCACAACTGGGCCATGCTCTTGCCTGCTCCAGGGTGCACCAGTTCCGGCGCGATCAACGACAATGGCCACAAGACGAACGCATTCTTGAGAATTTCGGCCCTTGGCAACACCAGGCCGTCGAAACTGCCGTGCAGGTCACCATACATCAGCACGTCGATATCCAGCGGCAGCCCCTTGCGATCCGGAGCATAACGGCCGTTGTCGGCCTCGATGAACTTCAGGCGACGGTCCAGTTCAAGCAATGGCAGGTCGGTCAGGCCGGTGACCACCAGATTGAAAAACGGCCCGCTCTTGATGCCCACCGCCTGGCTTTCGAACACCGTCGAGCAGCGCATGTCCCTGAGCATCGCAGCCAGCGCATCGAGCCCGGCGCCGAGGTGCCGCTCGCGCTCGATGTTGCTGCCAAGGCCTAGGTATACCGGGGTCAGAGACATCCGCGCTCGATCTCCACGCCCACCCCGCTTGCCGCCGCGATGGCGCCAGGCTTGGTCAGCTTCAGTTGCAGCCAGGGAATCTGGAACTCGTCCATCAGCACCTTGGCCAGGCGTTCGGCGAACGTCTCGACCAGCTCATAGCTGGCCTGTTCGGCAAATGCCTGGATACGTGCCGTGACGCTGGCATAGTCCAGGGCCAGGCTCAGGTCGTCGCCGGCCGCCGCCGGGCGATTGTCCCAGGCGAACCGCAGGTCCAGGCGCAGGCACTGGCGAATACCGCGTTCCCAGTCATAGGCGCCGATCACGGTGTCGACTTCCAGCCCTTCGATGAACACTCTGTCCAAGCACTTCTCTCCACAGCACGACAAGGGCGCCTTGCGCCGCTAGAATCAGGGCGTCCTCGCCCGGAATAGTTAGCATGTTTTGGTTACTGGCGTCGCTCGCCTACCTGCTCGGCTCGCTGTCCTTCGCCATCGTTCTCAGCCGCCTGAGCGGCAGCCCCGACCCGCGTGCCTGCGGCTCAGGCAATGCCGGCGCCACCAACATGCTGCGTCTGGCAGGCCGCAAGCTGGCGATCCTGACCCTGCTTGGCGACCTGTGCAAGGGCCTGTTGCCCGTGCTGATCGCCAGCCTGGTCGGCCTCAACGAGCAGCAGCAGGCCTGGATAGGCCTGTGCGCGGTGGTCGGCCACCTGTTTCCGCTGTACTTCCGCTTTCGCGGCGGCAAGGGCGTGGCCACTGCCGCCGGCGTGCTGCTGGGGCTCTACCCCCCGGCCGCCCTGCTGGCCATCAGCGCATGGCTGCTGACCTTCTACCTGACCCGCACCAGCTCGCTGGCCGCCTTGATCGCAACGCCCCTGGCCCTGCCCCTGCTGGCCTGGCGCGAGCCCGAGGCGCTGCTGCCGATGAGCGTGCTGACCGTGCTCATCGTATGGCGCCATCGCGGCAATCTACGCGACCTTTTTGCCGGGCGCGAACGGCATTTCTGAAGCGTTCACATGAGCGGCGCTCATGCTCACAGCCCCTGCAACTGCTCCATCGGCCAGCGTGCCTGCACGCTGATCGCCAGGGTTTCCCGCTGCCCGGCCGCCAGACGCTGGCACCCGGCATAGGCGATCATCGCGCCGTTGTCGGTGCAGAACTCGGGGCGCGCGTAGTACACATTGCCCTTGAGCCCGGCCAGCATCTCCTCCAGCGAGGCACGCAGGGCCTTGTTGGCACTCACCCCACCTGCGATCACCAGGCGCTTGAGCCCGGCCTGCTTGAGGGCGCGCTTGCACTTGATGGTCAAAGTCTCCACCACCGCCTGCTGGAACGCCAGAGCGATGTCGCAACGGGTCTGCTCGGTGTCGTCCCCGGTACGCTGGCACTGCTGCCAGGTGTTCAGGGCAAAGGTCTTCAGGCCGCTGAAGCTGAAATCCAGGCCCGGACGATCGGTCATCGGCCGCGGGAACACGAACCGACCCGGCACGCCCTGCAGCGCCAGGCGCGCGATCTCCGGGCCACCGGGATAGTTCAGGCCCATCATCTTGGCCGTCTTGTCAAACGCTTCGCCGGCCGCATCGTCGAGGGACTCGCCAAGCAGTTCGTACTGGCCGATGCCATCCACACGTACCAACTGCGTATGGCCGCCCGACACCAGCAAAGCGACGAACGGAAATTCCGGCGGTTGCGCCTCGAGCATCGGTGCCAGCAGGTGGCCCTCCATGTGGTGCACGCCCAGGGCCGGGATGCCCCAGGCAAAGGCCAGCGCCTGGGCGCACGAAGCCCCCACCAGCAGCGCCCCGACCAGGCCAGGGCCTGCCGTGTAGGCGATGGCGTCGATCTCGGTGGCCACGCAGTCGGCCTCGGCCAGCACCTGGCGGATCAACGGCAGCATGCGCTTGACGTGATCACGCGAGGCCAGCTCCGGCACAACCCCGCCATACGCGCGGTGCAGGTCGATCTGACTGAACAGTGCATCGGCCAGCAGGCCGCGTTCGCTGTCGTATAATGCGACACCAGTTTCGTCGCAGGATGTTTCCAATCCCAGTACTAGCATGGGTTTGCGCCTTGTTGGGGCTGAATTCGAAGGCGCGCATGATAGTCCTCGCTCCCGGTGCCGACCAGCGGTTTTCGATCAGAGGCTTTGCATTCAGGCCAGCTAAGGGTTAACATCCGCAACCCTTAAAAACCGACGTTCTCCAGTGCACATATTTGCCACGAGTTCGTTGACCCCCGGTAATGAATGAAGGTAGCTCTGGATGCCAGCCGTCAAAGTTAAAGAGAACGAACCCTTCGACGTAGCTCTGCGTCGTTTCAAGCGCTCCTGCGAAAAAGCCGGTGTACTGGCTGAAGTTCGTAGCCGCGAATTTTACGAGAAGCCAACTTCCGAGCGTAAGCGCAAGGCAGCAGCCGCTGTCAAACGCCACGCCAAGAAAGTTCAGCGCGAACAGCGCCGCGCCGTTCGTCTGTACTGATACAGACGTTCGTCGCCAGCTTCTGCCATGCCCGGTGCAAGCCGGGCTGTCGGCAGTTGATGCTGTTTCCTCTGGCCTGGACCTTCGGGTCGAGCGCCTGAGATGCCCAAACTGCTATGCAGCAAGGGCAAGCCTGCCTCACACGTCAGACCTGGCCTAACCGCCAGCAGTGCACGTCACCCCTGACGAGCCTTCACCGGCTGCAGACGAGCACACCCCTTTCCTTTTTTGTGTCACGTCATTCGAGCTTGCATCGAATGCGTCGCTGTTCCCGCAGCATTAGCGATTACACTTGATTGTCGCCTGATGACGAGAGTGCCATGGCCGGGCTGATTCCCCAGAGTTTTATTGACGACCTCCTCAACCGCACCGACATCGTCGACGTGGTGAGTTCGCGTGTAAACCTGAAAAAGTCCGGCAAGAACCACACGGCCTGCTGCCCGTTCCACAAGGAGAAGACCCCCTCCTTCAGCGTCAGCCCCGACAAGCAGTTCTACTACTGCTTCGGTTGCGGCGCCGGCGGCAACGCCCTGGGCTTCATCATGGACCACGACAACCTGGACTTCCCCCAGGCTGTCGAAGAGCTGGCCAAGGCCGCCGGCATGGAAGTGCCGCGCGAAGAGAGCAGCCGCGGGCAAAAGCCGCGCCAGCCCACCGATTCGCCGCTGTACCCGCTGCTCGAAGCCGCTGCCGAGTTCTATCGCCAGGCCCTGAAGAACCACCCGACACGCCGCTCGGCCGTCGAATACCTCAAGGGCCGCGGCCTGTCCGGCGAAATCGCTCGCGACTTCGGCCTGGGCTTCGCGCCGCCGGGCTGGGACAACCTGTTCAAGCACCTGAGCAGCGACGCCCTGCAGCAAAAGGCCATGGTCGACGCCGGCCTGCTGATCGAGAATGCCGAGACCGGCAAGCGCTATGACCGCTTCCGCGACCGCGTGATGTTCCCCATCCGCGACAGCCGTGGCCGGGTCATCGCCTTCGGTGGGCGGGTGCTGGGCGACGACAAGCCCAAGTACCTGAACTCCCCCGAAACCCCTGTGTTCCACAAGGGCCAGGAGCTCTACGGGCTGTACGAGGCACGCAAGTTCAACCGCAACCTCGACGAGATCATCGTGGTCGAGGGCTACATGGACGTCATCGCCCTGGCCCAGCAAGGTTTGCGCAATGCCGTGGCCACCCTTGGCACCGCCACCAGTGAAGACCACCTCAAGCGCCTGTTCCGCGTGGTGCCCAGCGTGCTGTTCTGCTTCGACGGCGACCAGGCCGGCCGCAATGCTGCCTGGCGCGCCCTGGAAGCCACGCTGTCGAGCCTGCAGGACGGGCGCAAGGCGCGCTTTCTGTTCCTGCCCGAAGGCGAAGACCCGGACACCCTGGTGCGTGCCGAGGGCACCGACGCCTTCCGTGCGCGCATCAACCAGCATGCTCAGCCGCTGGCCGATTACTTTTTCCAGCAACTGACCGAAGAAGCCGACCCGCGGTCGCTCGAAGGCAAGGCGCACATGGTGACCCTGGCCGCGCCGTTGATCGACAAAGTGCCCGGTGCCAACCTCAAGGCCCTGATGCGCAACCGCCTGCGCGAAATAACCGGCCTGGACCTGCACCAGGTCGAACAACTGGCCCACAGCGCCCCCAGCGAGGCGCCACCGGCGTACGACCCGGGCATCGACTACGATGCGATTCCCGACTACAGCCCGGATTACAGCGACTTCCACCAGCCCGAGCATTTCCAGCCGCAGCAGCAACAATGGACACCAAGCCAAGGCGGGCAGAAGAAGAAGTGGGAAGGCAAGCCCTGGGACAAGAAGGGCAAGCCGTGGGACAAGAACGGCAAACGCGACTTCCAGCCACCGCCGCGGGTGCCGACGTCGGTGGAACCGCCGACCTTGAGCGCCCTGCGCACCCTCATGCACCACCCACAACTGGCCAAGAAGGTCGAGGATGCCAGCCATTTCGCCGCTGAAGAGCATGTGTATGCCCAGCTGCTGGTGGCGTTGCTCGAAGCCTTGCAAAAGAATCCTGAGCTACGCTCCTTACAGCTGATCGCGCGTTGGCACGGCACCGAACAGGGCCGATTGTTGCGCGCATTGGCAGAAAAGGAATGGCTGATCGATGCCGATAACCTTGAACAACAGTTTTTCGACACCATAACTAGCTTGTCCGCTCGCCAACGCGAGCGCAGCCTGGAACATCTGCTCAGGAAAGCACGTCAAAGTGAGTTGAGCGCAGACGAGAAAAATCAGCTGCGTGACCTGTTAAGCCGGAATGTTCCCGCACAAACCCCGACCTCAACTGGCGCGTGAGGTCCTAGCTCGGGTATAATCCTCGGCTTGTTTTTTGCCCGCCAAGACCTTCAGTGGATAGGGTGTTATGTCCGGAAAAGCGCAACAGCAGTCTCGCATCAAAGAGTTGATCACCCGCGGTCGTGAGCAGGGCTACCTGACTTACGCGGAGGTCAACGACCACCTGCCAGAGGATATTTCAGATCCGGAGCAGGTGGAAGACATCATCCGCATGATCAACGACATGGGGATCAACGTATTCGAGAGTGCTCCGGATGCGGATGCCCTTTTGTTGGCCGAGGCCGATACCGACGAAGCCGCCGCCGAAGAAGCTGCCGCAGCGTTGGCGGCCGTGGAGACCGATATCGGTCGCACGACAGACCCGGTGCGCATGTACATGCGTGAAATGGGTACCGTCGAGCTTCTGACCCGCGAAGGCGAAATCGAAATCGCCAAGCGTATCGAAGAAGGTATCCGTGAAGTGATGGGCGCCATTGCGCACTTCCCGGGCACCGTCGACTACATCCTCGGCGAATACGACCGCGTCACCACCGAAGGTGGCCGTCTGTCCGACGTGCTCAGTGGCTACATCGACCCGGATGACGGCATCGCGCCGCCGGCCGAAGTACCGCCGCCCGTCGATCCGAAAGCCCCGGCCAAGGCCGATGCGGACGACGACGAGGAAGAAGAGAAGGAAGGCGCCAGCGATGAAGAGGACGAGGTCGAAAGCGGCCCCGATCCGGTCGTCGCCCAGCAGCGTTTCGGCGCTGTCGCCGACCAGCTGGAAGCAACCGCCAAGGTCCTGAAGAAGCACGGTCGCCACAGCAAGCAAGGCATTGCCGAGCTGCTGCAACTGGCCGAGCTGTTCATGCCGATCAAGCTGGTACCCAAGCAGTTCGAAGTACTGGTGGAGCGCGTGCGCAGCGCCCTGGAGCGCCTGCGCGCCCAGGAACGCGCCATCATGCAATTGTGTGTGCGTGATGCCCGCATGCCACGTGCCGACTTCCTGCGTCTGTTCCCGAGCAACGAAGTGGACACCACCTGGAGCGGCGATCTGTCCAAGCGCAGCGCCAAGTGGGCCGAAGCACTGGGCCGCCTGGACGCCGATATCGTGCGTTGCCAGCAAAAGCTGATCGACCTGCAGGAAGAGACCGGCCTGACGATCGCCGAGATCAAGGACATCAACCGTCGCATGTCGATCGGTGAGGCCAAGGCCCGCCGCGCGAAGAAAGAGATGGTCGAAGCCAACTTGCGTCTGGTGATCTCCATCGCCAAGAAGTACACCAACCGTGGCCTGCAATTCCTCGACCTGATCCAGGAAGGCAACATCGGCTTGATGAAAGCGGTGGACAAGTTCGAATACCGTCGTGGCTACAAGTTCTCGACCTATGCCACCTGGTGGATCCGTCAAGCGATCACTCGCTCGATCGCCGACCAGGCCCGCACCATCCGTATTCCGGTGCACATGATCGAGACGATCAACAAGCTCAACCGCATTTCCCGGCAGATGCTGCAGGAAATGGGTCGCGAACCGACCCCGGAAGAGCTGGGTGAGCGCATGGAGATGCCTGAGGACAAGATCCGCAAGGTACTGAAGATCGCCAAAGAGCCGATCTCCATGGAAACCCCGATCGGTGACGACGAAGATTCGCACCTGGGTGACTTCATCGAGGACTCGACCATGCAGTCGCCAATCGATGTGGCCACGGTCGAAAGCCTGAAGGAAGCGACCCGGGACGTGCTCTCCGGCCTGACCGCACGTGAAGCCAAGGTGCTGCGCATGCGTTTCGGTATCGACATGAACACCGACCACACCCTCGAAGAGGTAGGCAAGCAGTTTGACGTGACCCGCGAGCGGATCCGTCAGATCGAAGCCAAGGCGTTGCGCAAGCTGCGCCACCCGACGCGAAGCGAGCATCTACGCTCCTTCCTCGACGAGTAATGACGAACCCCGGCAAATGCCGGGGTTTTTCTTTTTCAGGCCCTGACGTTTTAACCCCTGCGTTCTTCGCCCTTCGGCCAAACCCCCGTCTACACTCGAATCTATCCACTTGAGTGACGAGGCCGCTATGCCCAGACTGCCGGCCCTCGTGCTGCCCCTCCTGCTGATGTGGAGTGCAGCGGCCGGCGCCTTGACCCTGAACGACGAAGAGAAAGCCTGGCTCAGTGCGCATCCGCAGCTGCGCCTGGGCGTCGACGCATCCTGGCCACCCTTCGAATACCGTGACCAGGACGGCAAGTACCAGGGATTGGCCGCCGACTACATTGCGTTGATCCAGGAGCGCCTGGGTGTTGTGTTCACGCCAATCGAGCCGAGCAGTTGGTCGGCCGTGCTCGAACAGGCCCGGCAGGGCCAGCTGGACCTGCTGCCCGGCATCATGTCCACCCCCGAACGCCAGGGCTACCTGGCCTTCACCCGCCCTTACCTCGACTTCCCCATCGTGATCCTGGCCCACGAAGGCGGGCCCAGGCCACGTGACCTCAAGGAGCTGTACGGCCTGAAAGTCGCCGTGGTGGAGAACTACGCCCCACACGAACTGCTGCGTACCCACCACCCCGACCTCAACCTGGTGGCGCTGCCCAATGTCAGTTCAGCGCTTCAGGCCCTGGCCACCGACGAAGTCGATGCCGTGGTCGGCGACCTCGCCTCCAGCGTCTGGAGCCTGCGCCAGCTAAAGCTCGAAGGGCTCTACGTCAGCGGCGAAACCCCTTACCGCTACCAGCTGGCCATGGCGGCCCCGCGCCAACAGAAGATGCTGATCGGCATCCTCGACAAGGTGATTGCCGACATGAGCCCGGCCGAGCTCAGTCATATCCAGGAGCGCTGGGTCGGCAAAGTGCTGGAAAACAGCAACCGCTGGCGCGACCTGCTGCTCTACGGCCTGCCCGGCATCCTGCTGCTGGTGGCGATACTGGCGGCGGTGATGCGCGTCAACCGCCGGCTAAGCTCGGAAATTTCCCGGCGCATAGCCCTGGAACAGGAGCTGCGCAGCAGCGAGTACCACTACCGCGGCCTGGTCGAGAGCCTCTCGGCGATTGCCTGGGAAGCCGATGCCAACAACTTCACCTACAGCTACGTCTCGCCCCACGCCGAAGACCTGCTCGGCTACCCGATCAGCCAATGGCTCAAGCCCGGCTTCTGGCGCGACATCCTGCACCCGGACGACGCCCTCTGGGCACAGGCCTACTGCGACAGCGAAACCGCCGCCGGCCGCGACCACAGCCTGGACTACCGGGTGATCCGCGCCGATGGCAGGGTGCTGTGGGTACGCGACATCGTCAGCCTGATCGAGCATGGGCACACCCCGGTGATGCGCGGGCTGATGATCGACATCAGCGAAACCAAGAACACCGAGCAGGCCCTGCGTCTGTCGGAGCAGAAGTTCGCCTCGGTGTTCCAGCAATGCCCCGACATCCTGCTGATCGCCCGGGTCAGCGATGGCTGCCTGCTGGAGGTCAACGAAGCCTTCGAGGACCAGATCGGCCTGAGCCAGGACCAGGTGATCGGCCGCACCGCCGCCGAGCTCAACCTGTGGGGCATCGAAGACCAGGGGCCAGCCCCGCTGCAGCGCCTGCAGGGCGGCAACATCCGCAACCTCGAAATGCCTTTTCGGCGCAGCAACGGCCAGCTGTTCACCGGGCTCACCTCGGCGGAGATCTTCGACCTGGACAGCACCCCGGCGCTGGTGGTGGCGGTGCGCGACATCAGCCAGCTCAAACAGACCCAGGAGCAACTGCAGACCTCCGAAGAAAAGTTCGCCAAGGCCTTCCACGCCTCGCCTGACGGCCTGCTGCTGTCGCGCCAGAGCGACGGGCTGCTGATCGAGGTCAACGACGGGTTCTGCCGCATCACCGGCTTCGATAGCCAGGTACTGGACCACAGCACCCTGGAGCTGGGCATCTGGGTAGACCTCAACGAGCGCCGGCAACTGCTCGAGCTGCTGAACCGAAACGGCTTCGTACGCGACTTCAGCTGCCACATCCGCCGCGCCGACGGGCAGATCCGCCTGTGCGAAGTCTCGGCGCGGCCGCTGCCGATTGCCGGCGTGGACTGCATGCTGACCATCGCCCGCGACATCACCGAGCGCCATCTGATGCAGGAAAAACTGCAACTGGCGGCCACTGTGTTCGAAAACACGGCCGAAGGCGTACTGATCACCGACATCGACCAGCACATCAGTGCGGTCAACCGCGCGTTCAGCGAAATCACCGGCTACAGCGAGTTCGAAGCGCTGGGCCAGACCCCGCGCCTGCTCGCCTCGGGCCAGCACGACAGCGCCTTCTACGCCGCCCTGTGGCATCAGCTGACCGCCGAGGGCCACTGGCAGGGCGAAATCCAGAACCGGCGCAAGAGCGGCGAGCTCTACCCTGCGTGGCTGACAATCAGCGCCGTGCGCAATCACGAGCGTGAGATCACCCACTTCGTCGCCGTGTTCGCCGACATCTCCAGCCTCAAGCATGCCCAGGCCGAGCTCGACTACCAGGCCCACCATGACCCCCTCACCGGCCTGCCCAACCGCACCCTGTTCGAAAGCCGGCTGCAGGCCGCCCTCAGCAGCCCGCAGCCTTCGGGTCGCCAGGGCGCGGTACTGTTCCTCGACCTGGACCGCTTCAAGCACATCAACGACAGCCTCGGCCACCCGGTCGGCGACCTGCTGCTCAAGGCAATCGCGCAGCGCCTGAAAGAACAGGTGCGCGAGAACGACACCGTGGCACGCCTGGGCGGGGACGAATTCATCATCCTGCTGCCCGGCCTGCACCAGCCAAGCGATGCCGAGCATATCGCCAACAAGCTACTGGCCTGCTTTGGCGCGCCGTTCCAGGCCGGCGAACACGAGTTCTTCACCAGTGCCAGTATCGGCACCAGCCTGTACCCCCAGGACGGCACCGACGTGGCCTCGTTGATCCGCAACGCCGATGCGGCCATGTACCGCTCCAAGGCCAAGGGGCGCAACCGGGTCGAGAGCTACACCCGCGACCTGACCGCCCAGGCCGCCGAGCGCATCGCGCTGGAGCACGAACTGCGCCGCGCCATCGAGCGCAAGGAACTGAGCCTGAGCTACCAGCCCAAGTTCAGCCTCAAGACCCAGAGCCTGGTGGGCGCCGAGGCACTGATTCGCTGGCGCCACCCGACCTTCGGCGACGTACCGCCGGAGCACTTCATCTCGCTGGCTGAAGAAAATGGCATGATTCTGCAGCTGGGCGACTGGGTGTTGGAGCAGGCGTGCCGGCAGATGCAAGCGTGGAAGCACAGCTACCTTGCGTTCGGGCCGCTGTCGGTCAACCTGGCGGGCGCGCAGTTGCGTCAGCCGTTGCTGGTACAGCGCATCGAGCAATTGCTGCGCACTCACCAGCTCAAGGCGGGTGACCTGCAGCTGGAGATCACCGAGAACTTCATCATGAGCCAGGCCGAGGAGGCGCTGGCCATCCTGCACCAGCTCAAGCGCATCGGTGTGCAACTGGCCATCGACGACTTCGGCACCGGCTACTCCTCGCTCAGTTACCTCAAACGCCTGCCTCTGGACATCCTCAAGATCGACCAGTCGTTCATCCGCGGCCTGCCGGATGACCCGCACGATGCGGCGATTGCGCGGGCGATCATTGCGCTGGGGCGCAGCATGCAGTTGACCATCATCGCCGAGGGCGTGGAGAACCAGGCGCAGCAGCAATTTCTGGCGGCCGAGGGTTGCGAACAGATCCAGGGCTACATCGTCAGCCTGCCGCTGGCGGCGCCTGAATTCGCCGCGACCTTTCTACGCCGGGCAGTTTCGGATCTTTCGGATAGCACAGCCTCGAAACCCTCGCTATAATCCGCGACCACTGGGGCCTATAGCTCAGTTGGTTAGAGCAGAGGACTCATAATCCTTTGGTCCACGGTTCAAGTCCGTGTGGGCCCACCATACTCAAAGCCGCGCATTGCGCGGCTTTTGCGTTTTTGGCGGGATCGCCTCAGATACGCAGTGCTCATTTGCAACTCGTAAACCCGAGTGCGAGCCGGGTCCTTTCCTCATCCGTTTTTGTGGGGCCGGCATCGCCTACGCCGCCCGGCCTGACTTTTGCTCGACGACTATTCGCACACAATCTACTCGTCAGCCGGCTCGAAGCGCTCGCCGCGAAACACCCGACGTGGATTGCCACGCTCGATGCGGTGATGGAACAACCGCCGCTCCGCGCGCAGTTCGCTGTCGACCTGCTCTGCCTGTTGCGCCAGGCGTTGCCCGATGAGCAGCAGCGCCAAGCGTTTGTTGGCGTGCTGGCTACGCTCGCTCTGTACCTTGACGCTGACGCCGCTGGCCAGGTGCGTGGCGCGCACTGCCGAGTCGGTGGTGTTGACATGCTGACCACCCGGCCCGGACGAACGCAAGGTCTCGAAGTGGATCTCGCTCGCCAATTCCGGTGCCGGTGGCGCAAACCGTGCACCCCCAAAGAACCAGTTCTTGCGCGCATGCCCCGGCCGGTACGGACTGCTGCACGTCCATTGCAGCGAGCCCGTCCAGTGATCCGCCAGGCGCTCGGCCTGCTCGCCATCCAGTGCCAGCAACACCGAGCGCAAGGTACCGCGCCGCGGCCCCGGCTCTTCTTCGAGTATCCGTACCGCCACGGCCTGGGCATCCGCTTCGGCCTGCAGCCTGAGCAATGCCTTGGCCACTGCCAGGGCACATTCTTCCGGCCCCTGAGCCGCCGAGAGTTGCAGCAGGATCATCAGCAGCACCCTCCGCGCGTCTTGTAGGTCAGCACCGGTTTCAGTCGTGCCAGCACGCGAACCAACCCCGCTTCACGCAAGGCACCCACCACCGAGCCGATAGCCTTGTAGGCCTCCGGCGCTTCCTCGTAGATCAGCGCCCGGTCGGCGCAGATCACGCGGCTGCCTAGTGCCGTACGACTCAGTTGCTCGACGCTGTAGCGCGAGGCGAGGCGGTCCTTGCACTCGCTGCGCATCCATTTGCGTCCGGCGCCATGGGCCAGGGACAACAGGCTGCGCTCGTCGGCGATCGGCTGTACCAAGTAGCTGTAGTCGCCGCGCGAACCAGGGATCACCACCGCCCCCTGATCCGACGGTGTGGCGCCTTTGCGATGCAGCCAACCATCGAGCCCGTCGACCTGCGCTGGCGACACCAGGTTGTGGTTGATGTCGAGCAGTACATCGCCATCGGCACGCAAGTGGTCGAGCATGCGCCGGGCAATCAACTGACGGTTGGCTTCGGCAAAACGCAGCGCGCCGTCGTGCCGGCCCAGGTAATGAGTGCTGGCCTCGCTGCCCGCCTCCAGTCCGTGATGACCGAACAGGTCGACCTGCTCACGCAAGATCGCCTCGCCCAAACCACGCGAGCCGCTGTGCACCAGCAACAGCAGGTGTTTGCGCTCGATGCCCAAGGCTGCCAGGGCCGCATCGTCGTAGTTTTCATCGAGTTGCTGCAGCTCGGCGAAGTGGTTCCCACCACCAATGGTGCCTAGAGAACGCTCGTGCCCCGTGGCAGGCAAACCGAAGCTGGCAACGGCCTCCTGCCACGTCTCGTCGAGCGGCAGGTCGAGGTTGCCAAGGCGTTTCTCCAGCTTGTCCAGATGCAGCTTGGCGGTCGGGATGTCCGTGCGCCACAGCGCCATGCCACAGCCGATGTCATTGCCGACCAGCGCCGGGTACAAACGCCCCACGGAAAAGAATGCCGCGCCGACCGGATAGCCACGCCCCGGATGCAGGTCCGGCATGCCGGCCACCCGATGCATGCCCCCTAGGCGAGCGGTGGTTTCGAGTTGTTGGATCGCTTTTCCTTCGATCCAGGTGTCGTCCGCGGCGACCAATACGGCGCCGTCGGACAAATTGCGAATGCAAGTGCCCATAGTCCAATCCTGATGGGTTGAAACAAAAAGATGTTCGGATTGGCAGGCCAGAGGCCGGGCGTTGCGGTACCGCTAACGAGTAGCGGCGAATGCGTTCAAGCCAGGCGCGACCTGCAAAGGGTGATCAACTGTTGCATGATGTACCTCCTTTGCTGTCGGGTGAGAGAAGGCGGGCATCTTAGGTGTGTAATTGCCACCCTGCAACAACCTTGATCACATTTTTACCAGGAGAACAACGTCATGGCCGTAAAACCTGACCGCTCCGCGGTACAAAAAACATACCCTGGCGGTACAGTGCCCAGCTTCCAACCATTTCGCCAATTACGCTAAACACTAGTCCGTGTGGGCCCACCATACTCAAAGCCGCGCATTGCGTTTCCGGCCCTCAGAACTTCACAATCACATCCCCAAACTGGCCGCATACACCCCCGGCGTCTTCCCATAGTGGCGCTGAAACAACCCGATGAACGCCGACACCGAGTCATACCCCAGTTCATTCGCCAGCCGAGTCACGCTCATGCCCTGCGCCAGCAACGGCAATGCGGCCAGCAAGCGCAGGCGCTGGCGCCATTCACGGAATGAAAGCTGGGTCTGCGCCTGAAACAGGCGCACCAGGGTGCGCCGCGATGCCCCCACCTGCTGCGCCCATTGCTCGAGGGTGCGGTTGTCCCCAGGCTCGGCCTGCAGTGCATCGGTGATCCGGCGCAGGCGCGGGTCGCTGGGCAGCGGCAGGCTGAACGGTGCTTCGGCCAGCCCCTGCAACTCGTCCACCAGCACCTGCAGCAGGCGCGCCTGCGGCCCGTCGTCAGGGTAGTCGGCGGGAAAGTGGCTGACCCGTTCGATCAGCTCGCGCACCAGCGGCGTCACCTGCAGTACCGCGCAGTCACGGCGAGCGCCCGGCAGCACCGCGGCATCCAGGTACAGCCCGCGAAACGCCAGCGCCTGCTCACTGAACGCCGTGTGCTGCACCCCTGGCGGAATCCACAACGCGCACTGCGGCGGCAGCAGATAGCTGTGGCGCTCGGTCAGCACCTGCATGATCCCGGCGCTGGCATAGGTGAACTGCACCCAGTCATGGCTGTGCATCTGCACTTCATAACCTGCCGGTATGCCGAACATGCGCCGCTGCACCGGGCGCGAAAGCGCCAGCGGTACGGGCGGCACCTGCGGTATCTGTCCCGCTTGCGGCATCAGCTGTCCCCTTTGCTCAAGTGAGCCAAAAGTGCCGATGGTAGCCTGCGCCGCGACCCGTTGCACAACCTGATCGGAGACTTGTCGATGAGCACCCATGTACGTCAAAACCGCCTGACCATTCCCGCCATCCAGCAGCGCAAGGGCGCCGGCAGCCTGGTGGTGCTGACCGCCTACAGCCTGCCCATGGCCCGCTGGGTGGATGCCCATGCCGACCTGATCATCGTCGGCGATTCGGTGGGCATGGTGCTGTACGGCATGCCCAGCACCCTGGGCGTGACCCTGGACATGATGATTGCCCATGGCCAGGCGGTGATGCGCGGGGCAGAGCGCGCCTGCGTGGTGGTCGACCTGCCGTTCGGCTGCTATCAGGCCTCGCCGGAGCAGGCATTTGTCAGCGCCGCCCGGGTGCTGCGCGAAACCGGTGCACAGGGCATCAAGCTCGAAGGTGGCGCCGAAATGGCCCACACCGTCGAATTTCTGGTGCGCCGTGGCATTCCGGTGATGGCGCACGTGGGCCTGATGCCGCAGCAGGTCAACAGCATGGGCGGCTTCAAGGCCCAGGGGCGGGATGAACAAAGCGCAACCAAGGTGCGCGACGATGCCTTGGCCATGCAGGCGGCGGGGGCGTTCTCGGTGGTGCTCGAGGGCATCGCCGAGCCGCTGGCCCGCAGCCTGAGCGAAGCGTTGCACATCCCCACCATCGGCATTGGCGCATCCCCTGCGTGCGATGGGCAGGTGCTGGTGACCGAGGACCTGCTGGGCCTGTTCGGCGAGTACCAGCCGCGCTTCGTCAAACGCTATGCCGAGCTGCAACCGCGGATCGAACAGGCACTGGAGCACTACGCCCGCGAGGTGCGCAGCGGGGAGTTCCCGGGGCTGGAGCACTGCTTCAAGGCCGCGCCCTGATAGCACCGGCGTGGACAGTGGGTCGATTAGCTGCCTTAATCGGCCCACTTCCCAAGCGAAAGAAACGATCCCTGTCCATGCCCACCCGCCCTGTCGCCCTCGATGAAATCGACCGTCAACTGATCGCCGCCCTGCAGATCAATGCCCGCGAAAGCGTGGCCATGCTTGCCCGGCAACTGGGCATTGCCCGCACCACCGTGACCTCGCGCCTGGCGCGCCTGGAGAAAACCAACGTCATCAGCGGTTACGGCGTGCGCCTTGGCCAGCGCGTGATCGACGGCGGCCTGCAGGCCTATGTGGGCATCACCGTGCGCCCCCGCTCGGGCAAGGAGGTGGTACGCCGCCTGAGCGCCATGGGGCAGATCCAGCAGTTGTGTGCGGTCAGTGGCGAGTTCGACTATGTGGCGTGGCTGCGCAGCGATTCGCCCGAACAATTGGACCAGTTGCTCGACCAGATCGGCAGTGTCGAGGGCGTGGAGAAAACCACCACCTCGATCATCCTCAGCAGCAAGGTGGACCGCGGCCAACCGGTTTGACATGGGTTAGCGGGGAACAGATAGGGCCCTTCGCTGGCAAGCATGCTAACGGTGCTCGCAAACCTGTAGGAGCCGGCCTTGCCGGCGAAGACATCACTCTGTTCAAGCATCCCGTCACAATGACAAAAATCCCCACAAAACGACGACACTCTGCATCTTAATAACCAACACCCTCCCCTCGTAGAATGACCGCCAGCATTTCCTATACTCAAGCTCCGCTCCCCGCGCAGCCCTGGCAAGGTCTCCCATGAACAAGAACAATCGCCACCCCGCCGACGGCAAAAAACCGGTCACCATCTTCGGCCCGGACTTCCCCTTCGCCTTCGACGACTGGATCGAGCACCCGGCCGGCCTGGGCAGCATTCCCGCCGAGCGCCACGGTGAGGAGGTGGCCATCGTCGGTGCCGGCATCGCCGGCCTGGTGGCCGCCTACGAGCTGATGAAGCTGGGCCTCAAGCCGGTGGTGTACGAGGCGTCGAAAATGGGCGGGCGCCTGCGCTCGCAGACCTTCTCCGGCGCCGAAGGCATCGTCGCCGAGCTGGGTGGCATGCGCTTCCCGGTGTCTTCCACGGCCTTCTATCACTACGTCGACAAGCTGGGCCTGGAGACCAGACCCTTCCCCAACCCGCTGACCCCCGCCTCCGGCAGCACGGTGATCGACCTCGAGGGCCAGACCCACTACGCCGAAAAACTCAGCGACCTGCCGGCACTGTTCCAGGAAGTGGCCGATGCCTGGGCCGATGCGCTGGAGGATGGCGCACGCTTCGGCGACATCCAGCAGGCAATCCGCGATCGCGACGTGCCGCGGCTGAAGGCGCTGTGGAACACCCTGGTGCCGCTGTGGGACGACCGCACCTTCTACGACTTCGTCGCCACCTCCAAGGCCTTCGCCAAGCTCAGCTTCCTGCACCGCGAAGTGTTCGGCCAGGTCGGCTTTGGCACCGGCGGCTGGGACTCCGACTTCCCCAACTCGATGCTCGAGATCTTCCGCGTGGTGATGACCAACTGCGACGATCACCAGCACCTGGTGGTGGGCGGTGTCGAGCAGGTGCCCCTGGGCATCTGGCGGCATGTGCCGCAACGCTGCGCCCACTGGCCGCAAGGCACCAGCCTCAGCTCGTTGCACCGTGGCACGCCACATTCAGGGGTGAAAAGCATCGCCCGCGCCGACGATGGGCGCCTGGCCGTTACCGACACCTGGGGCGTCACCCGCCATTACGCCGCGGTGCTCACCACCTGTCAGAGCTGGCTGCTGACCACCCAGATCGAGTGCGAGGAGTCGCTGTTCTCGCAGAAGATGTGGATGGCCCTGGACCGCACCCGCTACATGCAGTCGTCCAAGACCTTCGTGATGGTCGACCGCCCGTTCTGGAAGGACAAGGACCCGCAGACCGGCCGCGACCTGATGAGCATGACCCTCACCGACCGCCTCACCCGCGGCACCTATCTGTTCGACAACGGCGACGACAGGCCGGGGGTGATCTGCCTGTCGTACTCGTGGATGAGCGATGCGCTCAAGATGCTGCCGCACCCGGTGGAAAAACGCGTGAAACTGGCGCTGGACGCCCTGAAGAAGATCTACCCCAAGGTCGATATCGCCGGGCACATCATCGGCGACCCGATCACCGTGTCGTGGGAAGCCGACCCGCATTTCCTGGGGGCGTTCAAGGGCGCCCTGCCCGGCCATTATCGTTACAATCAGCGCATGTACGCGCACTTCATGCAGCAGGACCTGCCTGCCGAGCAGCGCGGCATCTTTATCGCAGGCGACGACGTCTCCTGGACCCCGGCCTGGGTCGAAGGCGCGGTGCAGACTTCGCTCAACGCGGTATGGGGCATCATGAACCACTTCGGTGGCCGCACCCACGCCGACAACCCCGGCCCTGGCGATGTATTCAACGAGATCGGCCCGATCGCCCTGGCCGACTGAAAGGAGAGACCCATGCGCATAGCCCTGTACCAGGGCCAGCCCCACCCGATGGACGTGGCCGGCAACCTCGAGCGCCTGCACCAGCAGGCGCAGCTGGCGGCGGCACGCGGCGCCGAACTGCTGGTGTGCCCCGAGATGTTCCTCAGCGGCTACAACATCGGCAGCGAAGCGGTCGCACGCCTGGCCGAGCCGCAGGACGGCGCATCGGCCATGGCCGTGGTGGAAATTGCCCAGGCCAACCGCATCGCCATCGTCTACGGCTACCCCGAGCTTGGCGAGGACGGCCAGGTGTACAACAGCGTGCAGTTGATCGACGCCCACGGCAGCAGCCTGGCCAACTACCGCAAGACCCACCTGTTCGGCGGGCTGGACCGCGCCATGTTCAGCCCCGGCCCCGACCATTTCCCGGTGGTCACGCTCAATGGCTGGCAGCTGGGCCTGTTGATCTGCTACGACATCGAGTTCCCGGAAAACGCCCGCCGCCTGGCCCTGGCCGGGGCCGAGCTGATCGTGGTGCCGACAGCCAACATGCGGCCCTACGATTTCATCTGCCAGTTCACCGTGCGCGTACGCGCCCAGGAGAACCAGTGCTACCTGGTGTATGCCAACTACTGCGGCGCCGAGGAGCAGATCCACTATTGCGGCCAAAGCAGCATCATCGGCCCGGACGGCAGCCTGCTGGCCATGGCCGGGCATGAGCCCACGCTGCTGGTGGCCGACCTCGAGCTGCAACGGGTGCACGAAGGCCGCGCCAGCACACCGTACCTGCACGACCTGCGTGTGGAACTCCACGGCGGCCCGCGCAAGCACTGATTTATCCGCTAGCATGACGGTTCGCACGTTACCGGAGCCGTCATGTCCTGCGCCCACCTCACCCTGCCCAACGGCCTGCACGTCACCCTGCGCCATGCACCGCGGCTCAAGCGCTGTGCAGCGGCAGTGCGGGTGCGCGCCGGCAGCCACGATGCTCCCAACGCCTGGCCGGGGCTGGCGCACTTTCTCGAACACCTGTTCTTTCTCGGCAACCGGCGCTTTGCCATCGACGACGCCCTGATGCGCTACGTGCAGCGCCAGGGCGGCCAGGTCAATGCCAGCACGCGGGAGCGCACCACCGACTTCTTCTTCGAAGTGCCGGCTGCCGCCTTCGAGGGGGGCATCGAGCGCTTGTGCGAAATGCTCGCCAACCCCCAGGCCGACCGTGCGCAACAGCTGCGCGAGCGCGAAGTGATCCATGCCGAGTTCATTGCCTGGGCGCGCAACCCCGAAGCGCAGCGTCAGCACGCACTGCTGCAGAGCATGTCGGCGCAGCATCCGCTGAGCGGTTTTCACGCTGGCAACCGCTACAGCCTGCCGGTACCCGACGCGGCCTTCCAGAGCGCCCTGCAAGCCTTTCACCAACGCTACTACCAGGCCGGGCAGATGACCCTGAGCCTGGTCGGCCCACAGCCGCTGGCCACCCTTGAAGCCCTGGCCAGGCAGTACGGCGCCGTCTTCGCACCCGGGCAGCCCATCGAACAAGGCCCGGCACCGGCGCTGCAGCTTCGCGCTGCGCGGGTTGAACAGCTGCCCGGGCAACGGGATGTGCTGCTCGGCTATGAACGGCTGCCCGCCGGCGCTGCCCAGGCGATCGCCTTTCTCGACACCTGGCTTTCGGACACCCGCCCGGGCGGGCTGCTGGCCGCTTTGCGCGAACGGCGCTGGCTGGAGGATTTCAGTTTTTCGGCATTGCATCAGTTCGCCGCACAGGCACTGCTGCACGCGCGCTTCAAGCTCAATGACGCGGCACCTGCCGACCAGGTCGAAGACCTGTTCCGGGACTGGCTGAGCTTCTTGCGCGATGCCGACCTGACGGCGCTGAACAGCGAATATGCACGTATCCAGCAGTCACGCGCGCTGGCCGCCGGCGCCCTGGAACTGGCGCGCAGCGACAGCAGCGGCCAGCCATTCAGTGCACTCGACGCCCAGGGCCTGGCGGCACTGCAAGACCTGCTCGAACCCTTCACCGAGCAAGCCCGCCAGCCCTGGCGACTGCCACCTGCCGAGCCCTTGCTGGCCGTCGGGTTCAGCGATGCACCCGCTACGCCGACACCCGCCGGGGTTATCCACAGCCCGGCGCTGCCGGCCGTGCGGCAGTACGGCGTGATCTACCTGCGCTGGCAGGTGCGCTCGGCGTTGCGCGCGCGGCTGTGGCGCGTACTCGAAGGTGCCCTGCGCCCACTGGTCGAGCGCGCCACCCGCGCCTCGGTGGAGCTGCAATGGAGCGAGTGCGAGCACCTCTGGCAACTGCGCTGCGCCGGGTCACCGCCCGCCGTGGTCGCAGTCGTCGAGCAGGCATTGGCGCTGCTGCGCCTGCCTGCCGCCCAGGACTGGAGCGCAGGCTCAGGCACCGAGCCGGCGCTGATACCGATCCGCCTGCTGCTAAAGCAGTTGCCGGGCTATATCGTCGGGCGTGACCCGGGGCCATTGCCGACCTGCCTGATCGCCCAGCCCGAGCTGGACGCGCTCTGGCAGCATGCCCGCTGGCAGGGCATGACCTGCGGCTTCACCGAAGCGGTGCAGCCGGCGCTGAATGCGCTGCTGGCCCAGGTACCGGGACAGCCGGGCATGGCCGAGCCGATCACCGGCGATGCCACAGGGCCCTGGCAGCATGTGCCGCTGCCCGAAGGCGAGCACGCACTGCTGGTGTTCTGCCCCGCCCCGCCCGGCAGCGAGGCGGTGTACCGGCTGCTGGCACATCGACTGCAAGGGCCCTTCTACCAGCGCCTGCGGGTGGAGCTGCAACTGGGCTATGCAGTGTTCAGCGCATTGCGCCAGGTGCAGGGCCATACCGGCCTGCTGCTGGGCGTGCAGTCGCCCAAGGCCGACCCGGCACAGATTCTCGAGCACATGCGCTGCGTGGTCGCAGGCTTCACCCATGACCTGACCGATGATGCCGAGGCGCGTCAGGCCCTGGCGGCGCAGTTCCACGAACCGGACATGGGCAATGCCGATGTCGCCGAATGGGCCTGGCAGGCCCGGCTGGCCGGCAGCGACGCCCCCAGCCTGGACACGCTGCGACAACAGCTGCTGGCCGTCACCGCACAGCAGCTCGAACACGCCGCCCGGCACCTGTTCGACAACGCCCTGTACCTGGCCAGCGCCGCACAGGGCGGATTGTTACCGGCAACGCAACAGCCTTTCTCGCAGGTTTAACCAAACTGTCCATTAATTTTAGTAAGATGGCGCTACCCGGGCCGTTGTAACCCCTTGTTTCAAAGGGGGGCCTAAATATGTAGCCACCCGCCCCCAGACCTATCCGGAAGGAGTACTCCCATGTGGACCAAACCTGCTTACACTGACCTGCGTATTGGCTTTGAAGTGACCATGTATTTCGCAAGTCGCTGAGTCTGCTTGCGGTACAACGCCTCGGTCAGCCGGGGCGTTTTCATTTTTGGACGCAGCAGGAGTGGCCATGTACATCCAGATTCTAGGTTCCGCCGCCGGCGGCGGTTTCCCGCAGTGGAACTGCAACTGCGACAACTGCAAGGGCTTTCGCGACGGCACCTTGCGCGCCAGCGCACGTACCCAGTCCTCGATCGCGCTGTCCGACGACGGGGTGCACTGGGTGCTGTGCAACGCCTCGCCGGACATCCGCGCGCAGCTGCAAGGCTTCGCCCCCATGCAGCCGGCCCGCGCCCTGCGCGACACCGGGATCAACGCGATCATCCTGCTCGACAGCCAGATCGACCACACCACCGGCCTGCTCAGCCTGCGCGAAGGTTGCCCGCACCAGGTGTGGTGCACCGACATGGTCCACCAGGACCTGAGCACCGGCTTCCCTCTGTTCACCATGCTCAGCCACTGGAACGGTGGCCTGCAGTGGAACCGCATCGAGCTCGAAGGCAGCTTCGTGATCGAGGCGTGCCCGAACCTGCGCTTTACCCCGTTCCCGCTGCGCAGCGCCGCGCCGCCCTACTCGCCGCACCGCTTCGACCCGCACCCGGGCGACAACCTGGGGCTGATGGTCGAAGACCTGCGCACCGGCGGCAAGCTGTTCTACGCCCCGGGCCTTGGCCAGTTCGACGACAAGCTGCTGCAACTGATGCACGACGCCGATTGCCTGCTGGTCGACGGCACGCTGTGGGAGGATGATGAGATGCAGCGCCGCGGTGTCGGTACCCGCACGGGCCGCGAGATGGGTCACCTGGCACAGAATGGCCCCGGCGGCATGCTCGAGGTACTCGAAGGCTTCCCCGACCAGCGCAAGGTACTCATCCACATCAACAACACCAACCCGATTCTCGATGAAGACTCCGCCGAGCGCGCCGAACTGGCCCGCCGCAACGTCGAAGTGGCCTTCGACGGCATGAGCATCGAGCTGTAGGAGCCCCCATGAGCGAAGCCGTACCGCTTTCCCCCGCCGCGTTCGAGCAGGCCTTGCGCGCCAAGGGCGCCTACTACCACATCCATCACCCCTACCACGTGGCCATGTATGAAGGCCGCGCCAGCCGCGAGCAGATCCAGGGCTGGGTCGCCAACCGCTTCTACTACCAGGTCAACATCCCGATGAAGGATGCGGCGATCCTGGCCAACTGCCCGGACCGCGAGATCCGCCGTGAGTGGATCCAGCGCCTGCTCGACCACGACGGCGCCCCCGGCGAAGACGGCGGCATCGAAGCCTGGCTGCGCCTGGGCCAGGCCGTGGGCCTGGACCCCGACCAGCTACGCTCGCAGGAGCTGGTGCTGCCCGGCGTGCGCTTCGCGGTCGACGCCTACGTCAACTTCGCCCGCCGTGCCAGCTGGCAGGAAGCGGCCAGCAGCTCGCTGACCGAACTGTTCGCCCCGCAGATCCACCAGTCACGCCTGGACAGCTGGCCACAGCACTATCCCTGGATCGACCCGGCCGGCTACGAGTACTTCCGCACCCGCCTGGGCCAGGCCCGGCGCGATGTGGAGCATGGCCTGAGCATCACCCTGCAGCACTACACCACGGTGCAGGGTCAACAACGCATGCTGGAGATTCTTCAGTTCAAGCTCGATATTCTGTGGAGCATGCTCGACGCCATGAGCATGGCCTATGAACTGAACCGCCCGCCCTACCACAGCGTCACCAGCGAGCGGGTGTGGCACAAGGGGATCACCTTATGAGTTTCGACCGTTCGAAGACGCCGCACTGGCGCCCCGGCTACCGCTTCCAGTACGAACCGGCGCAGAAGGGCCATGTGCTGCTCTACCCCGAAGGCATGATCAAGCTCAACGAAAGCGCCGCGCTGATCGGCGGGCTGATCGACGGCAAGCGCGATGTGGCCGCGATCATTGCCGAGCTGGACGTTCAATTCCCCGGTGTACCCGAACTCGGTGACGACATCGAGCAATTCATGGAGGTCGCCCGTGAGCAACACTGGATCGTCCTTGAGTGAGGTACCGGCCAAGCCCGCAGTCGGCCTGCCGCTGTGGCTGCTGGCCGAGCTGACCTACCGCTGCCCGCTGCAATGCCCGTACTGCTCCAACCCGCTGGACTTCGCCGAGCAGGGCAAGGAGCTGAGCACCGAGCAGTGGTTCAAGGTGATGGCCGAGGCGCGTGAAATGGGCGCCGCGCAGCTGGGCTTTTCCGGCGGCGAGCCACTGGTGCGCCAGGACCTGGCCGAGCTGATCGGCGAGGGGCGCCGCCTGGGCTACTACACCAACCTGATCACCTCCGGCATCGGCCTGACCGAACAGAAGATCGCCGACTTCAAGCGCGCCGGGCTGGACCACATCCAGATCAGCTTCCAGGCCAGCGACGAACAGGTCAACAACCTGCTGGCCGGCTCGAAGAAAGCCTTCGCGCAGAAGCTGGAGATGGCCCGCGCGGTCAAGGCCCACGGCTACCCGATGGTGCTGAACTTCGTCACCCACCGGCACAACATCGACAAGATCGACCGCATCATCGAGCTGTGCATCGCCCTGGAAGCCGACTTCGTCGAGCTCGCCACGTGCCAGTTCTACGGCTGGGCCAAGCTCAACCGCGCCGGCCTGCTGCCCACCCGCGCGCAGCTGGAGCGCGCCGAACGCATCACCAACGAATACCGCGAGAAACTGCAGGCTGCGGGCAACCCATGCAAGCTGATCTTCGTCACCCCCGACTACTATGAAGAGCGGCCCAAGGGCTGCATGAACGGCTGGGGCAGCATCTTCCTCACCGTCACCCCGGACGGCACCGCACTGCCGTGCCATGGCGCACGCCAGTTGCCGGTACAATTCCCCAACGTGCGCGAACACAGCATGCAGCACATATGGTATGACTCGTTCGGCTTCAATCGTTTTCGCGGCTACGACTGGATGCCCGAGCCGTGCCGCTCCTGCGACGAGAAAGAAAAGGACTTCGGCGGCTGCCGCTGCCAGGCCTTCATGCTGACCGGCGACGCCAGCAATGCCGACCCGGTTTGCGCCAAATCGGCGGACCACGGGATCATCCTCGCTGCTCGGGAGGAGGCCGAAACCGCCACCCAGACCATCGACCAGATGACCTTCCGCAA
This sequence comes from Pseudomonas sp. FBF18, assembly GCF_024261405.1. Classification (NCBI taxonomy): domain Bacteria; kingdom Pseudomonadati; phylum Pseudomonadota; class Gammaproteobacteria; order Pseudomonadales; family Pseudomonadaceae; genus Pseudomonas; species Pseudomonas sp. FBF18. The sequence goes on from NZ_QKRS01000012.1 coordinate 68,417, forward strand.
TGATCGAAACTCCCGTCTCATCGCCCGCGGCTGAGCGCTTCAGCGCACAACAGGCGGTTGCCGCCGGCACCGACTACGCCGAACTCAAGCGCAGCCCGCTGGGGCTGTTCTGGAACGAGTTTCGCCCCCAGGACGGCGGTTGCCGCATCTGGCAGTGGCGTGACGGCCAGGCCCGCTGCCTGACCCCCGACGGCTTCAGCGTGCGCAGCCGCGTCTACGAGTATGGCGGCGGCGGTTTCTGCCTGAGCGACGACGGGCTGGTGTTCGTCAACGAAGCCGACCAGCAGCTCTACAGCCAGGGGCTCGGCGGCGGGCAGCCGCAGCCGCTGACCCACGGCCCGTGCCGCTACGGTGACCTGCGCTGGGGCGCCGGCCAGGTGCTGGCGGTTGAAGAAGACGCCGATGTGCACCGGCTGGTATCGATCGCCGCCGGCACCCGCACGGTACTGGCCGAAGGCGCCGACTTCTATGCCGCTCCCACCCTCAGCGCCGACGGCCAGCGCCTGGCCTGGATCGAATGGAGCCGCCCGCACCAACCCTGGACTGCCACCCGCCTGCTGTGCGCCGAACGCCGCGATGCACACACCTGGGAAGCGCCGCGCTGCATCGCCGGCAGCGAGGCGCAACCGGAATCGCTGCAGCAGCCGCGCTTCGATGCCGACGGTCGCCTGTACTGCCTGTCGGATCGTGACGGCTACTGGCAACCCTGGGGCGAAACCCCGCAGGGCTGGGCAGCACTGCCGGCCGAGCGTGCCGACCATGCTGGCGCACCGTGGCAACTGGGCGCCAGCACCTGGCTGCCCCTGGACGGCGGCGGGTATCTGGCGAGCTGGTTCGAGGGCGGCTTCAGCCGCCTGGGCGTGCATCATGCCGATGGCACCCTGGAAGACTTCAGTGACGTCTACACCCGCTTTCGCTGCCTGGAGATCGACGACCGGTACCTGTATGCCATCGCCGCCTCTGCCATCAGCACGCCCGCCGTCATCGCCATCGACCGCCACAGCCATGCCGTTCAGGTGCTGGCCGGCGGTGCGATGCCCTTGCCCAGCGAACAGGTCAGCCAGCCGCGCAGCATCACCTACCCCAGCGGCGATGCCCAGGCGCACGCCTTCTTCTACCCGGCCATGAATGGTGTCGAGGCGCCGCCGCTGGTGGTGTTCGTGCATGGCGGACCGACCTCGGCGTGCTTCCCGGTGCTCGACCCGCGCATCCAGTACTGGACCCAGCGCGGCTTTGCAGTGGCCGACCTCAACTACCGTGGCAGCAGCGGCTATGGCCGCGCCTATCGCCAGGCCCTGCACCTGCGCTGGGGCGTAGTGGACGTGCAGGATGCCTGCGCGGTGGTCGACTTCCTGGCAGGGCAAGGGTTGATCGACCCGACCCAGGCGTTCATCCGCGGGGGCAGCGCCGGGGGCTACACCACGCTGTGTGCGCTGGCGTTCCAGAATGTGTTCCGTGGCGGGGCGAGCCTGTACGGGGTCAGCGACCCGCTGGCGCTGACGCGCGCCACGCACAAGTTCGAAGGCGATTACCTGGACTGGCTGATCGGCGACCCGCAGCAGGATGTGCAGCGTTATCAGGCGCGCACGCCACTGCTGCATGCCGCGCAGATCAAGGTGCCGGTGATTTTCTTCCAGGGCGAACTGGATGCGGTGGTGGTACCGGAGCAGACCCGTTCGATGCTGGCGGCGCTGAAGGCCAACGGGGTGCGTGCCGAAGGGCATTTCTACCCGACCGAGCGGCACGGGTTCCGGACGGCGGCGAACCTGGCGCATGCGCTGGAAGAGGAGTGGAAGTTCTACCGGGAGGTACTGGGCCAGTCTTGATGCCCCCATCGCGGGTCAAGCCCGCTCCCACAAAGGTCTCGATGATACTTGTGGGAACGGGCTGGACCCGCGATGGCCGCGACGCGGTCTAGCGCTTGGCGATGATGTACACCGCGTGCACGATCCCCGGAATGTAACCGCACAAGGTGAGCAGGATGTTCAGCCAGAAGGCGCCACCAAAACCCACCTGCAGGAACACGCCCAGCGGCGGCAACAGAATGGCGAAGATAATTCGGATCAGGTCCATCGGGCAGCTCCTTGTCTAAAGTCCTAACTACAGACTGCAAGCACCCCCCACTGGTTCAAATAGCCATCCCCCCATAAAAAAACGCCCCAGGCCAAAAGGATCAGGCCCGGGGCGATGCGCAGGAACGCGAGACGGTTCGTTGAATTTGGTACGGCGCTACCGGGTCAGGCACGCCGCTGGTTGAGTTGCGCCGTGTGCACACGGGCAAAGGCACGCGCCAGGCGCAGCAGCATTTCGTCGATGTTGCCGCGGCTGACGGTCAGCGCCGGCGAAAAGCGCAGCACATTGGCCTGCGCCGCATTGAGCAGCAGCCCTTCCTGCAGCGCCGCCTTGACCAGGGCCGCGGCCGAGTCGTCGCTCAGCTCCAGGCCCCACAGCAAGCCCTGGCCGCGCACCTCGCCCTGGCCATAACGCCCCGCCAGGTGGCTCAGGCCATCACGCAGGTGCCGCCCCGACGCCTGCACCTGCTCCATGAAGCCCGGCTCCAGCACGGCATCGAGAATCGCCAGGCCCGCCGCACTCATCAGTGCATTGCCATGGTGACTGCCTTCCAGCTCGCCGGCCTCGGCGCAGCAGGCCGTACCCCGCGCCAGCAGGGCGGCCAGCGGCACACCGCCGCCCAGGCCCTTGCCCAGGGTGATGATGTCGGCGCGCACGCCGTAGGTCTGCTCGGCCAGCAGCGCGCCGCACCGGCCCACGCCGGTCTGCACCTCATCCAGGATCAGCAGGATGCCCAGTTCGCGGCACAGGCGCTCGACACCCTTGAGGTACTGCTGGGTGGCCGGGATCACCCCGGCCTCGCCCTGGATCGGCTCGAGCATGATCGCCACGGTACGCGAGTCCACTGCTGCATGCAGCGCGGCCAGATCGTTGAACGGCACCTTGCTGAAACCCGGCAGGCCGGGCTCGCAGCGGTTGCACGCCGACGGGTCGGAGGCCGACAGCGCCCCCAGGCTGCGCCCGTGGCAGCTCTGGCGCGCAGTGATGATGTGGTAGGCGCCATTGCGATGCAGCTGGCCCCACTTGCGCGCCAGCTTGATCGCGCCTTCGCAGGCTTCGGCACCACTGTTGAGCAGGTAGGCCTGATCGCTGCCGGTGCTCTGGCACAGGCGGTTGACCAGGCTCAACAGACCACGGTTATGAAAGCCGGCGCCGGGGTTGATCAGTGCCTGGGCCTGGCTGCTCAGTGCCTGCACCAGCGCCTTGGGGCTGTGCCCGAGGCTGTTCACCGCGCAACCCTGGGTGAAATCCAGATAGGCGCGGCCTTCGTTGTCCCACAGCCATGAACCCTGGCCGCGCACGAACACCTGTGGCGCACGCTCGGTGGCCGGCATCAGGCATTCCCGCGACAGCTGCTCGGCCTGGGCCAGTGCCACCGGCGCCGGTGCCTGCTCGGCAGCGCGCGCCGCCTGGCGACGCAGATTGAACAGGTTCATGCGCGCAGCCCTTCCAGCGGCAGGCCAAGCAGGCGCGCGGTCCAGTCCTCGACCTGGCCGCTGCGCAGGCGCTTGATCGCGATGTCGCGCCAGCGTGACGAGAGGGCCGGACAATCCACCAGCTTTTTCAAACCCGCATGCTCCAGAGGTTCACGGTAAAAAGTATGCAGTGCCCAGGCCACGGTCAGGCCCGGATAGCTGCGCTGTATCAGTTCGAACGGCTCGTCGGCGCTGACGAAGCCAGGCTTGAGCACCCGGTAGAACCAGCCGCAGCGCAGCGCGTCCTGCGCCTGTTGCGGCAGGTTCGGCAAGCCCCAGCGATGGCTCAGGCGGTAGCACGGCGAGCGCGGCTGACTGACCTGCAGCAGCGCCCCGCCCCAGCGGAACATGTCGCCCAGGCAGACGTGCTCTTCGGTAAGGCCGCGGGTCGAGAGGTTTTCGCCAAAACCCGGCGCGCACCAGTCGATCTGTGGATAACGTCGCCGCCACCAGGCGTAGTGCTCGGCCGGATAGTGGTGCAAGGCCCGCTCGGGGCCGGTATGGAAGCGCGGGTCGCCGTGTTCGTCGCTGCCCAGCCCCTGTGGCCATAACCACAGCCTTCTTGCAACCTGTTCCTTATCGATATCGGTGAGTAACCCATAACCGACATTTTTTGCCTTGCCTATGTAAACGCCATCCACATACACGGTATTCATCGCGCCTTCTGGCCCTGTAAACCTTGTGAATACGGGATAGACTAGGCTTCTCGCGGGCCTTCGGCCATTTCGTTTTTCGAGCTTTTTTGATAAGTATTGCTTATGGATTTTCGCCAACTGCGTTATTTCGTCGCGGTGTACGAAGAAGGCCATGTGGGCCGGGCCGCCGAACGCCTTTCACTGTCGCAGCCAGCGCTGTCGCAGCAGATCCGCCAGCTCGAACACAGCCTCGATGTGAGCCTGTTCGAACGGGGCAACAAGCGCCTGTTGCCAACCCTGGCCGCACACACCCTGTACAACCACGCCCTACCCCTGCTCGACGGCCTGCAACGCGCCCGCGAGGCGTTGCGCAACTTCTGCGGGCAGGCCTTGCGGACCCTGGCCATCGGCGTGCTGCAGACGGTACGGCCGAGCCTGGTGCCGCAACTGCTCGACCGCCTGCGCAAGGCGCAACCACACCTGGTGGTGCAGATCTACGAACTGTCGGGGCTGGAGATCGAACGGCGCCTGCTCAACGGCACCCTGGATATCGGCATCAGCTACCTGCCGCCGCGCCAGCCGGGCCTTCACGGCCTGCTGCTGTACGAAGACGAGCTGCAACTGGTGATCCCGCACACGCACCCGCTGCGCGAATTCAAGAAGGTCTCGCTCAAGCAGGCCGCCGAACTGCCCATGCTGATGCTGGGCGAAGAGTTCCAGGTACGCCAGATCTGGCAGGCGCAACTGGCCAACCTCGGGCGCCGCCCGCAGGTGCAGGCCGAGATGAACAACATGGGCGGGATTCTCGACAGCCTGGCGCATACTTCGCTGGCAACCGTGTTGCCGGGGCGTGCGCGCGACGCCACGGACGATCCAGAGCTGCTCTGGAAGCCGCTGAGCGAGCCGCGGGTGCCACTGAAGGTAGGCCTGGTGTTTCGCGATGCGCAGCGCCAGCAGGCGTCGGTTGAGCTGCTGCGCAATCTGCTGGAGGAAGAGATCGACCCTCGCCAGATCGGCGGTTCACCTCTGGATGTGCTCGGCTAGAAAAAACCCGGGCAAAAGAAAACCCCGCCGAAGCGGGGTTTTGCAGACTGTTTCCCTGACATCCTTTTCGTCCCGCCGTCCTGGCAGGAAATCCTTCCGTGTCCCTGTTATGTACTGTGCGCATCCTGCGCGACGTCCATGAGGTGAAGATTAGCTGTGGATCCAATCTTACGGAAGAGGCCAAACGTCACCACGTCATGTAAGCAAAAGCTTACATGACGCCGTCAGATCAAAACTGTTCCGCGTCGAGCAGGTACAACGACTCGCTGCCCGCCTTCACCGAAGCGCTGAGCGAGTGAATACGCGGCAGCAGGCGGGCGAAGTAGAAGCGCGCGGTGCCCAGTTTGCTGGCGTAGAAGTCGTCCTCACCCTGTTTGGCCAGGGCCGTGCGGGCCATCAGTGCCCACATGTAGGCATAGGCGGTGTAGCCGAAGGCGTGCAGGTACTCCACCGACGCCGCGCCGATTTCGTTGGGGTTCGCCTTGGCGCGGTCGAGCACCCAGGCGGTCAGGTCGTCGAGGCTGTCCAGCGCCGTCTCCAGCGGTTTGACGAACTCGCCCAGCGCCGTGTCGGCGGTGGCGATGAAATGGCGGATCTCGTCGGCGAACAGCTTGTAGAACGCCCCGCCGCTGCCCACCACCTTGCGGCCCATCAGGTCCAGGGCCTGGATGCCGTTGGTGCCTTCGTAGATCTGGGTGATGCGCACGTCGCGCACCAGTTGCTCCTGGCCCCACTCGCGAATGTAGCCATGGCCGCCGAACACCTGCTGGCCATGCACGGTCACTTCCAGGCCCAGATCGGTGAGAAACGCCTTGGACACCGGCGTCAGCAGCGCCACCAGGTCTTCGGCGCGCTTGCGGGCCTCGCGGTCTTCACTGAACTTGGCGGTATCGAGCTGCATCGCAACATAGGTGGAGAAAGCCCGGCCGCCTTCGTTCAGTGCCTTCATGGTCAGCAGCATGCGCCGCACGTCGGGGTGCACGATGATCGGGTCGGCAGTCTTGTCCTTGGCCTGGGGCCCGGTAGGTGCACGGCTCTGCAGGCGGTCGCGGGCGTATTCGATGGCGTTCTGGTAGGAACGCTCGGCCGATGCCAGGCCCTGGATGCCGACCCCCAGGCGCTCGTAGTTCATCATGGTGAACATCGCTGCCAGGCCCTTGTTCGGCTCGCCGACCAGGTAGCCCACGGCGCTGTCGAAGTTCATCACGCAGGTGGCCGAGGCCTGGATGCCCATCTTGTGCTCGATGGAGCCACAGGTGGCCGGGTTGCGCTCGCCCAGGCTGCCATCGGGGTTGACCAGGAACTTGGGCACCAGGAACAGCGAGATGCCCTTGGGCCCGGCCGGGGCGTCAGGCAGCTTGGCCAGCACCAGATGGATGATGTTCTCGGTCAGGTCGTGTTCGCCGCCGGTGATGAAGATCTTGGTGCCGGTGACCTTGTAGCTGCCGTCGGCCTGCGGCTCGGCGCGGGTACGGATGATGCCAAGGTCGGTGCCGGCGTGGGGCTCGGTCAGGCACATGGAGCCGGCCCAGACCCCGGCGTACATGTTGGGCAGGTACCGCGTCTTGAGCTCCTCGCTGGCGTGAGCGTTGATCGACAGGCAGGCACCGGCGGTCAGCATCGGGTACAGGCCGAAGGCCAGGCTCGAGGAGTTGACCATTTCTTCGACCTGGGCAGAGATCACCTTGGGCATGCCCATGCCGCCATAGGCAGGGTCGCCGCCCACGCCCACCCAGCCACCATCGGCGTAGGTGCGGTAGGCATCGATGAAGCCGGCCGGGGTGCGCACGGCGCCGTTGTCCCAATGGCAGCCCTCTTCGTCGGCGCTGCGGCTCAGCGGAGCGATTCGCTGGCTGGTGACCTTGCCGGCTTCCTCGAGCACCGCCAGTGCGGTTTCTTCGTCGACCGCCTCGGCCAGCCCGGGCAGTTGTGCCCACAGCCGGGATACTTCGAAGACTTCGTTGAGGACGAAGCGCATATCGCGCAGGGGCGCTTTATAGTCAGCCATGGCAACCTCTCACACCTTGAGTCGGGACGGCCCCGCAGGGCCGCTACACAGTTGCGAGCCAGTGTAACCTAACAACTTTTGTGACACATAGGGTCATCTGGCGACCATGTAGTCACTTCTGGTCACGCCGTGCGCACCGCTCCACGCTTGCTCTGGTGGCCGTAGGTCATGGTGCAGTTACGCCCCGCTCCCTTGGCACTGTACAGCGCCTGGTCGGCCGACTTGAGCACCTCATCGGGGCTGCGGTGCTCGGGCAGGCGCTCGGCGGCACCGATGCTGATGGTCACCGACACGCTGCTGGCCCCGGCCGCCCCACGGCGTTGTCGCCCCTGCTGGTCGTCCTGGGGGCGGCTGTCCTGGTTGCGCAGCTGGATATTGTAGTTGGCGATCACCTCGCGCACCGCCTCCAGGTGCGGCAGGCATTCCTCGATGGTCTTGGCCGCGAACACCAGGGCGAACTCCTCGCCGCCATAGCGGTAGGCGCGGCCCCCGCCGGTGACCTTGGACAGTTTGCTGGCCACCAGGCGCAGCACCTGGTCGCCCACGTCGTGCCCGTGGGTATCGTTGAATTTCTTGAAGTGATCGACGTCGGTCATCGCCAGCACATAGTTGCGCCCCAGACGCTGCATGCGCTCGTTGAGCGCGCGGCGCCCCGGCAGGCCGGTGAGCTCGTCGCGAAACGCCATCTGGTAGGCCTCGTGGGAGACCGCGGCGGCGATCATCAGCATCACCTGGCTGCACATGATGTTCAGGGTGAAGGGCAGGATGAAGGTCTGCGGCAGCATCCAGAAGATCCCCATCAGACCGATCACCTGCGCCGCATGCAGCGGGCGCGGTTCGCGCAGGTACTGCACCACCAGCAGGATGAAGGCGAGCAGAAACACCGGGTAGGCCAGCTGGATCAGGCTCATCCACTGACCGTGCAGCGCCGGCCAGCGGATTTCCGCGAGCCAGTTGAGCAGCGCCTGCGGGTAGCTCTGCTCCAGCCCCAGCGCCGTGCTGCCGACCGCCAGCAGCACGGCAAAGCGCGCCACCATGTCCTGGAACAGGTGCGTGCGCTCCTGCCAGGCGCCGTACAGCGCAAACAGGATGGGCAGCAACAGGCACACCAGGTGGAACACCACGGCGGCGTCCTGGCGTACCACGCCATTGTCGCGGTAGTAGTCGGTCTGGGTGTCGAGCAGGAAGTAGGCGATATACACCGTGACCATCAGGAACAGTTCACGCTGACGGCGGTAGACCGTGCAGTAGGCCCCGCCCAGCAGCAGCACCAGGGTTGGCAGCACGTTGAACAGCGAGGTGAAGAAGACGTTGAGGTCTCTGACATAAGCAGCGGCGAGCCCAGACACCAGCAGGAACAGTGACGGCAGAAAATGGCTCAGTCGTACAGCGGATAAACGAAACAAGGGAATCTCCGACCCGGCAGATCAAGTAATGGCATTGTGCCTTTAATGTGTCGGCAGCGCACATGAATAGATGAATATGCCGGCAGCACTTGTAACGGCAGGGTGGGAGCAGGGCTTAGCACGTATTCGTATCAGGTTCTGACTGGCGCATAAAAAAACCCGCCGGTAAGGGCGGGCTTTCTTGCTTCAGGCGATGACTCAGTACGAGAGGCCGAAGTGCTCTTCGTTCATGTCCATCAGGTTGCTCGCGCCCGACAGCATGGTTTCCACATGCGTGCGGGTCCGCGGCAGGATGCGCTGGAAGTAGAAGCGCGCGGTCTGCAGCTTGGCGGTGTAGAACGCCTCTTCGCTGGTGCCGGCAGCCAGTTTCTCGGCGGCCAGGCGCGCCATGTCGGCCCAGAAGTAGGCCAGGCAGGCGTAACCGGAGTACATCAGGTAGTCCACCGAGGCGGCACCGACTTCTTCGCGGTCCTTCATCGCGGCCATGCCGACCTTCATGGTCAGTTCGCCCCACTCCTTGTTCAACTTGGCCAATGGCGCGACAAACTCGCTGATGGCCTCGTTGCCTTCGTTGTTCTGGACGAACTTGTGCACGATCTTGGTGAAGCCCTTGAGCGCCTCGCCCTGGGTCATCAGCACCTTGCGGCCCAGCAGGTCCAGCGCCTGGATGCCGGTGGTGCCTTCGTACAGCATCGAGATGCGGCTGTCGCGAACGTTCTGCTCCATGCCCCACTCGGCGATGAAGCCGTGGCCGCCGTAGATCTGCACGCCGTGGTTGGCCGACTCGAAGCCGACTTCGGTCATGAACGCCTTGGCGATCGGGGTCATGAAGGCCAGCAGTGCGTCGGCCTTCTTCTTCTCTTCTTCGTCCTGGCTGTACTTGACGATGTCGACCTGCTTGGCGGTGAAGTACACCATCGCGCGGTTGCCTTCGGCAAAGGCTTTCATGGTCAGCAGCATGCGACGCACGTCCGGGTGGACGATGATCGGGTCAGCCGCCTTGTCCGGCGCCTTGGGGCCGGTCAGCGAACGCATCTGCAGGCGGTCGCGGGCATACTTCAGGCCACCCTGGAACGCCACTTCGGCGTGGGCCAGGCCTTGCAGCGCGGTACCCAGGCGAGCGGTGTTCATGAAGGTGAACATGCAGTTCAGACCCTTGTTGGCCGGGCCGATCAGGTAGCCGGTGGCGGCGTCGAAGTTCATCACGCAGGTGGCGTTGCCGTGGATGCCCATCTTGTGTTCGATGGAGCCACAGGAAACGGCGTTGCGCTCGCCCACACCGCCTTCGGCGGTCGGCAGGAACTTGGGCACGATGAACAGCGAGATGCCTTTGGTGCCGGCCGGTGCATCGGGCAGGCGCGCCAGCACGATGTGCACAATGTTGTCGGCCATGTCGTGTTCACCGGCCGAGATGAAGATCTTGGTGCCGGTGACCTTGTAGGAACCGTCGGCCTGAGGTTCGGCCTTGGTGCGCAGCATGCCCAGGTCGGTACCGCAGTGCGGTTCGGTCAGGCACATGGTGCCGGTCCATTCGCCGGATACCAGCTTGGTCAGGTAGGTGTTCTGCTGCTCGGCGGTGCCGTGCTCGGAGATGGTGTTCATCGCGCCGTGCGACAGGCCCGGGTACATGCCCCACGACCAGTTCGACTCGCCGACCATTTCGCTGACCGCCAGGCCCAGCGACTCGGGCAGACCCTGGCCGCCGTGATCGACGTCATGGGCCAGGCTCGGCCAGCCGCCTTCGACGAACTGCTTGTAGGCTTCCTTGAAGCCGGTGGGGGTCTTAACGCCCGACTCGCTCCAGGTGCAGCCTTCCAGGTCGCCCACACGGTTCAGCGGGGCCAGTACCTGTTCACAAAACTTGGCGCCTTCCTCGAGGATCGCATCGACCATGTCGGGGGTGGCGTCCTGGCAAGCCGGCAGGCTCTGATAGTGCGCTTCGTAGCCCAGCAGTTCATCGCGAACGAAACGAATATCACGCAAGGGGGCTTTGTAATCAGGCATAGCGATGAACCTCTGCTGATGGATCCTTGAATAGGGAGACCGCGACATACACCGACCAGCTCTAGGCGGCTTTCGGTCAAACAGTTGTTTGAAACATACGTTTACGCCGAAACCTTGTCAAGCACCCCCATGAGGGCATTTCTGCCATGGCAGGCTACGCTCCGGCCCCGCTCGCCAGAACGCAGGCACGACAAGGCGCCCGGCCTTGGGCCAGGGCGTCGAGTCAGGATGTAGGGGTAAAACCGGGAAGATGCGAGCGCCGGCTGGCTCAGGCGTAGGTATCGATCAGCGTGCCGAGCATTTCGTCGGAGGCCTTGGCCACTTTGACACCCAGCTCGACCTGATGCTTGCCCAGGGCAAGTTCGACGGTGCTGGTGGCCAGGTCCATCTGCTGGCTGCGGTCGACCGAGCGCAGGCGTTCGGCCTGGTAGTCGCTGGACTGGCTGGTGGCAGCACGTTCGACAGTGGTGTTGGCGATCTGGCTGGCGGCCTGATCGACGCGGTTCTGGCCGCTCTGAATGGCGCCCAGGCCGGCATAGAATGCGGAACTGCCCGAGATTTCCATTTCAAACTCCCCAGGTGACGGAAGGCACAGATGATATCAACGGCCCCTATTGAAGCAGACAACCCGGCAAAAGGCCCGTCAAAAACACTAATGGCACAGTGCCCTTCAATAGACTCAGCCTAGTCGAGCAAATCCAGCTGCAGGTATGCGGCCACCGCCTCGGCACTGGCCACCTTGAGTTTTGGCACCCGGCCCAGGCAGGGGGCCGGCAGGCGTTCGGCAAGCGAAGCCAGGTTCTCCTCCAGGCGCGAGGTGCGCGGCTCGATGATGTTCGCCACCCAGCCGGCCAGTTGCAGGCCATCGCGGGCAATCGCCTCGGCACTGAGCAGCGCATGGTTGATGCAACCCAGGCGCACGCCTACCACCAGGATCACCGGCAGCTTGAGCGCAATCGCCAGGTCCGACAGATTGGCCTGATCGGACAACGGCACCCGCCAGCCACCCGCCCCTTCGATCAGGGTGAAATCGGCGTTGTGCGCCAGCACCGTGCGCATCGGCGCCAGCAACGCCTGCACGCTCAGCGCAACACCCGCCTCGCGGGCCGCCAGGTGCGGGGCGATGGCGGGCTCGAAGGCAAACGGGTTGAGCTGCGCATAGGGCAGCGTGAGGCTGCTTTGCGCGATCAGGGCCAGTGCATCGGCGTTGCGCAGGCCCTTGGGGGTCACCTCGCAGCCCGACGCTACAGGCTTGGCCCCAAGGGTACTCAGGCCGGCAAGACGTGCCGCATGCAGCAGGCCGGCGGCAATGGTGGTCTTGCCCACATCGGTATCGGTGCCGGCGATGAAATAGGCAGCATGCATCTCAATCCCCCTGGTGCTGCGGCTTGTGCAGTACCGCATAGACTACCTGATAGGTGGCGGGCAGTCCCTGCGGCTGGCGAAAGCGCTCGTAGGCCTGCAGCAGGCCCTGCATGCGTGCCCTGCCGGTCAGGCCGGCGGGGCGACCGGGGTTGAGGTTGTGTGCGCCCAGCGCCTTGAGCTCATGGGTCAGGCTGCGCACATCGGGGTAATGCAGTACATGGGGCCGGGCCTCCAGCCCGAGCACCTGCAGCCCGCTGTCGGCACACAGACGCTGGTAGTCCGCCAGAGGGCGGAAGCGATTGACGTGCACCAGCCCGTCCACCGCCTGCCAGCTTTCACGCAGCTCGAACAGCGTGCCCACGCACAGGCTGGCGAACACCAGCACGCCCCCAGGCTGCAGAACCCGCTGCGCTTCACGCAGCACCGCAGCCAGGTCGGCGCACCACTGCACCGCCAGGCTGGAGAAGATCAGCCCGGCGCTGCCATCACGCAGCGGCAGACGCTCGGCATCGCCCGCCACATGGTAATGCGCTCCCCCCAGCTCACGGGCATGCAGCAGCATGCCTTCGGCGATATCCACCGCCACACCCAGCCCTTGTGGATAACGTTGCTGCAAGTGCCGGCTGAAATGCCCGGTGCCACTGCCCAGATCGATCCAGCAACGCGGTTGCAAATCGGCGGGAAGCTGCGCCAGCAGATGAGCGCCCACCGCCCGCTGCAACGCGGCGACACTGTCGTAGCTGGCCGCAGCACGGGAAAACGAGGCCGCCACCTGGCGCTTGTCGGGCAAGGCGCCGGGCAGCCTGGGCAGGGAAAGATCAGTCATCGCCACTCTCGTGCAGGAAGGTCTTGATAAAGGTCGCCAACGCCTGGGCGTGCTCCAGCAGGAAGGCGTGGGCGCTGTCCTCGACAATGCCCACCTCGACGTCCTGCAGCAGTTCGAACAGCGCCTTGGCCGCCTCGACCGGCACCAGCGCGTCGCTGCCTGCGAACAGGTGCAACTGCGGGCCGCCGAAGTTGCTCAGCGCAGCCCGGGTATCGAGTTTCCGCAATACCTCCAGGCCCGTGGCCAGGTACAGCGGGTCGGTTGCCGGCACCCCCACCTCCAGCAACCGCGCCAGGCTGCGCGGCGCCTGGGCGCCCTGGCTGCACAGCGACTTGAAGCGCTTGAGCGTCACTTGCGTATGGCTACGGCAACCGTCGAGAAAGGTATTGAAGGTGTCGGTCGGCATGCCATGGGGCCAGTCCGCACGGGCCACGAAGCTGGCGTTGCTGCCCAGCGTCACCAGCCCGCAGCAGTGATCGCCGCGTCGCGCCGCCAGCTCGGCGGCGAGCATGCCGCCCAGCGACCAGCCTCCCAGCCAGGTGTCGGTAGGCAGCGTGCGGTCCAGGTGATCCAGCCATACAGGCACGTCACTGCCATCCAGCTCCGGCAGAGGCATCAGCTCCACGTGCAGCTTGGCATCCAGGGCGCGCAAGCTCGCGGCCAGCGGCTCCAGTGCAGCGGTACCCAGGCCCCAGCCCGGCAACAGAATCAGTCGATCACGCATCAGCAGGCTCCAGCAGCGAATGACACTCGGCCAATGCATTCAACAATAGCTGTACCTGCGCGGCGCTGTGGGCGGCGGTCAGGGTCACGCGCAGCCGGGCACTGCCGGCCGGCACCGTCGGTGGACGGATCGCCGTGACCATCAGCCCGCGCTCGCGCAACATCGCCGACAGCCGCATGGCCCTTGCGGCATCGCCGATCAGAATCGGCTGGATCGGCGTGAAACTGTCCATCAGGTGCAGGCCGATCTGCTCGGCGCCCTGACGGAACTGGCGGATCAGCGCCGCCAGGTGCTCGCGGCGCCAGTGCTCGTCACGCAGCAGTTGCAGGCTCCTGAGCGTGGCGCAGGCCAGGGCCGGTGGCTGGCTGGTGGTATAGATGTACGGGCGGGCGAACTGGATCAGGCACTCGATCAGTTCCTCACTGCCGGCGACGAACGCACCGGCGGTACCGAAGGCCTTGCCCAGGGTGCCGACCAGCACCGGTACCTGCTCCATGTCCAGGCCGAAATGCTCCACCACGCCACCGCCGTGGCGGCCCAGGGTGCCGAAGCCATGGGCATCGTCGACCATCAGCCAGGCGCCCCTGGCCTGCGCCTGGGCAGCCAGTGCCGGCAGGTCGGCGATGTCGCCGTCCATGCTGAACACGCCATCGGTGACCACCAGCGCATTGCCGGTGGCCTTGTCCAGGCGCTTGCCGAGGCTGTCGGCATCGTTGTGCAGGTAGCGGCTGAAGCGCGCGCCACTGAGCAACCCGCCATCCAGCAGCGAAGCATGGTTGAGGCGATCCTGCAGCACGCTGTCGCCCTGCCCCACCAGCGCGGTCAACGCACCAAGGTTGGCCAGGTAGCCGGTGGTGAACAGCAGCGCGCGCGGGCGACCGGTAAACTCGGCCAGGGCCAGTTCCAGTTCATGGTGCGGCGAGCTGTGGCCGATCACCAGGTGCGACGCCCCGCCGCCCACGCCCCAACGCTCAGCGCCGGCACGCCAGGCGTCGATCACCTCGGGGTGGTTGGCCAGGCCCAGGTAGTCGTTGCTGCAAAACGCCAGCAACGGCGTGCCGTCCACCATCACCTGCGGCCCCTGCGGGCTCTGCAGCAGGGGGCGCTGGCGATACAGCGCCGCAGCGCGCCGTTGTTCCAGGCGCGCACTCAGATCAAAGCTCATGGCGACCTCAGGCGGAGGCGGCGTCGTAGAACAGCTCGCTGCTCTTCTGCTCGATCAGCGCCTGCTCGATGGCCGCCTGGTGCACCTCGTCGGCGTGCTCTTCGCGCGCTTCAGGCTGGATGCCCAGGCGCGCGAACAGTTGCATGTCCTTGTCGGCCTGCGGGTTGGCGGTGGTCAGCAGCTTCTCGCCGTAGAAGATCGAGTTGGCCCCGGCGAAGAAGGCCAGTGCCTGCATCTGTTCGTTCATCGCCTCGCGCCCGGCCGACAGGCGCACATGGGACTGCGGCATGAGGATGCGCGCCACTGCCAGCATGCGGATGAAGTCGAACGGGTCGACGTCTTCGGCATTCTCGAGCGGCGTGCCCGCCACCTTCACCAGCATGTTGATCGGCACCGATTCGGGGTGCTCCGGGAGGTTGGCCAGCTGGATCAGCAGCCCGGCGCGGTCGTCCAGCGATTCGCCCATGCCCAGGATCCCCCCCGAACAGATCTTCATCCCGGCATCGCGCACATAAGCCAGGGTCTGCAGGCGCTCGCCGTAGGTGCGGGTGGTGATGATGCTGCCGTAGAACTCCGGCGAGGTGTCCAGGTTGTGGTTGTAGTAGTCCAGGCCGGCCTGGGCCAGGGCCACGGTTTGCTCCTGGTCGAGCTTGCCCAGGGTCATGCAGGTTTCCAGGCCCAGCGCCTTGACCCCTTTGACCATCTGCAGCACGTAGGGCATGTCCTTGGCCGACGGGTGCTTCCACGCCGCGCCCATGCAGAATCGCGTGGAGCCGATGGCCTTGGCCCGGGCGGCCTCCTCCAGCACCTTCTGCACCTCCATCAGCTTCTGTTTTTCCAGGCCGGTGTTGTAGTGGCCGGACTGCGGACAATATTTGCAATCTTCCGGGCAGGCGCCGGTCTTGATCGACAGCAGGGTCGAGACCTGAACGCGGTTGGCGTCGAAATGCGCGCGGTGAACGGTCTGCGCCTGAAACAGCAGGTCGTTGAACGGTAGCTGGAACAGTGCTTTGACTTCGGCCAGGGACCAGTCGTGACGAAGCGTTGCAGTTGTGCTGGCGCTCATGGGTGTTTCCTTGTTTAGGCTTGTACTGGCGCCGGGACAGGAAAGCCCGCCAGCGCATCACGGATAGCTCGCATAGTTAAGGAAGCGCCATGCACTGTCAACCACACCTTAAACAACTGGTTTACAACTGGCTAAATATCAATCAAGCATGTTTGCTGTGCGATGAACCTGCCCAGCAGTCACACCCCATTTGCGTGGCCTGCGAGGCCGAACTGCCCTGGCTGGAAGAATGCTGTCGAACCTGCGCGCTGCCCTTGCCGATGCATGGCCTGACCTGCGGCCAGTGCAGCCGCCGCCCACCCGCCTTCACCCGGGTCGAGGCGCCCTGGCACTACGGCTTCCCCGTGGATGCACTGATAACCCGCTTCAAGCACCAGCGCCAGTGGCCGCTGGGCCGATTGCTGGCGCAACTGCTGGGCAACTGGCTTGCCTACCGCTTTGCCGAAGACCTGCCGCGGCCCGGCCTGCTGTTGCCGGTACCGCTGGCGCGCCGGCGCCTGCGCGAACGCGGCTTCAACCAGGCTGCGATGCTTGCCCAGTGGTTGGCCGGGCAGTTGGAGATCGCCTGCGAGCCACGTCTGCTCCAACGCCCGCAAGAAACGGCGGCCCAGCAGGGGCTGACGGCCAAGGCGCGCAAGCGCAACCTGCGCCACGCCTTTGCCCTGGCCGATTCGGCGGCGATCAGGGGGCAGCATGTGGCGATCGTCGACGATGTGCTCACCACCGGCGCCACTGCGCAGGCATTGGCCAGCCTGTTGCGGGCGGCGGGTGCCACGCGGGTGGACGTATACTGCCTGGCACGCACGCCCAAGCCCGGCGGCGCTTGACTTGCGCCGGGGCGGCGGGCACTTTCTGGGCCATCCCTGCCCCGACTGCGTGCCCGCCCATGTCCCTGCCTGCCCTGTTGACCCAACATATCGTCCGTCGCCCGCAACGCATCGCCCTGCTTGCCCACATCGCCGAGCAGGGGTCGATCACCCGGGCGGCCAAGAGCGCCGGCATCAGCTACAAGGCCGCGTGGGATGCCATCGACGAGCTCAACAACCTGGCTGCCAGCCCGCTGGTGGAACGCAGCGTGGGCGGGCGCGGCGGCGGTGGGGCGAAACTGTCGCTGGAGGGGCAGCGGGTGTTGCGCCTGTACCAGAAGCTGCAACTGTTGCAGGCGCAGGTGCTGGAAGCGGCCGAAGACTCCGACGATCTCGACCTGCTCGGGCGCCTGATGCTGCGCACCAGTGCGCGCAATCAGTTGCATGGGCGGGTCAGCGCCATTCGCGCGCAGGGCCGCATCGACACCGTGGAGCTGACCCTGGCCGGGGGGCTGCGCATCGAGGCACAGATCACCCATGACAGCACCTTGCGCCTGGAGCTGGAACCGGGCACGCCGGTGGTGGCGCTGATCAAGGCAGGCTGGCTGGAGGTGGCGATGCCCGGGCCGGCGCAGGTCAACCAGTTGAGCGCCGTGGTACAGGAACTGATCGATGACCCGCAAGGGACTACCGAGGTGCGCCTGAGCCTGAGCAACGGTCAGACGCTGTGCGCATTTGCCGAGCCGCAGTGGCTGCTGGACAACCGGGTGGCGGTAGGCAGTGAAGTGGCAGTGCGGTTCTCGCCGGCGTATGTGCTGCTGGGTACGCCGCTCTAGATTATTGGGGCTGCAGCACAGCCCATCGCGGGTCAAGCCCGCTCCCACAGGTTCAGCGATTTCCTTGTGGGAGCGGGCTTGACCCGCGATGGGGCATGCAGCGTCCCCGGGGTGCTGTACCATGGCTCTCATACGCCCGGCCACCCGTCGCGCTGCAGGAGTTCCCATGTCACACCCCTTCGATACCCTTACCCCCGACCTGGTCCTGGACGCTGTCGAAAGCATCGGCTTTCTCAGCGACGCTCGTGTTCTGGCACTCAACAGCTACGAGAACCGTGTCTACCAGGTGGGCATCGAAGACGCCGAACCGCTGATCGCCAAATTCTATCGCCCCGGCCGCTGGAGCAACGCGGCGATTCTCGAGGAGCACGCCTTCACCGCCGAACTGGCCGACTGCGAAGTCCCCGTGGTCGCCCCGCTGGTGCACAAGGGCCAGAGCCTGTTCGAGCATGCAGGCTTTCGCTTCACACTGTTCCCGCGCCGTGGCGGCCGCGCACCGGAGCCGGGCAACCTCGACCAGCTGTACCGCCTCGGCCAGTTGCTCGGTCGCCTGCACGCGGTCGGTGCCACGCGCCCGTTCGAACACCGTGAAGCGCTGGGCGTGGCCAACTTCGGTCACGCCTCCCTCGCCACCCTGCTCGAAGGCAACTTCGTGCCGCGCAGCCTGCTGCCGGCCTACGAGTCGGTGGCCCGCGACCTGCTCAAGCGCGTGGAGGACGCCTACGCCCGCACCCCATACAAGAGCATCCGCCTGCACGGCGACTGCCACCCCGGCAACATGATGTGCCGCGATGAGGTGTTCCACATCGTCGACCTGGACGACTGCCGCATGGGCCCCGCCGTGCAGGACCTGTGGATGATGCTCGCCGGCGATCGTCACGAGCGCCTGGGCCAGCTGGCCGAACTGATGGATGGCTACAACGAGTTCCATGATTTCGACCCCCGCGAACTGGCCCTGATCGAACCGCTGCGCGCCCTGCGCCAGCTGCACTACAGCGCCTGGCTGGCGCGCCGCTGGGACGACCCGGCGTTCCCGCGCAGCTTCCCGTGGTTTGGCAGCGAACGCTACTGGGGCGACCAGGTCCTGGCCCTGCGTGAGCAGACCGCCGCACTGGCCGAAGAGCCGCTGAAATTGTTCTAGAACCTGCTGCCAGTCTGTCTACAATAGCCGGGTTTTAGATAGCTGCCTAAGCAAGGAATCAGCATGCAAGCCGCCAACCCGCGCCGCGGGTACATACTGGGCCTGACCGCCTACATCATCTGGGGCTTGTTCCCCATCTATTTCAAAGCCCTGCAGAACGTGCCCGCCGTGGAAATCATCGTGCATCGGGTGCTGTGGTCGGCCCTGTTCGGCTCGATCCTGCTGCTTTTCTGGAAGCACCCGGGCTGGTGGCGCGAACTGCGCGACAACCCGCGGCGCCTGGCAATCCTGGCCCTGAGCGGATCGCTGATCGCGGGCAACTGGCTGACCTATGTATGGTCGGTGAACAACGGGCGCATGCTCGAGGCGAGCCTGGGTTACTACATCAACCCGCTGGTCAACGTGCTGCTGGGCATGTTACTGCTGGGCGAGCGTCTGCGACGCCTGCAGTGGGTGGCGGTAGGCCTGGCGGCAGTGGGTGTGGCGCAGCAGGTGTGGCAGGTGGGCAGCCTGCCATGGGTGTCGCTGGTACTGGCGCTGAGCTTCGGCTTCTACGGGCTGATCCGCAAGCAGGCGCCAGTGGCGGCGTTGCCGGGGCTGGTGGTGGAAACCTGGATGCTGGTACCGCTGGCCATCGGCTGGCTGCTGCTCAACCCCATGGCCCACAGCGCCCAGGCCAGCTTCTACAGCACCAGCGACGCGCTGTGGCTGGCCGCCGCCGGGCCCGTCACGCTGATACCGCTGGTGTGCTTCAACGCCGCCGCGCGGCATCTGCCTTACACCACCCTGGGCTTTCTGCAGTACCTGGCGCCGACCCTGGTGCTGCTGCAGGCGGTGCTGCTGTTCGACGAACACCTGTCGAGCAGCACCCTGGTGGCGTTCATGTTCATCTGGGCCGGCCTGGCACTGTACAGCGTGGATGCCTGGCTGAGCATTCGCCGGCGCACCTGAGCGCTACGCCACCCCCTATGCCGACTCTTCGGGGCGCAGCTTGAGCTCCACCATCAGGTCGTCGGCCAGGGCCTCCAGGCGCTGTTGCAGGTCATCCAGCGACAGCGTCAGCGGCAGGGCCAGCAGCGCATCGGCGTGAAACAGCGGCTCGCTGCTCATCGGCGCGGGCCGCACGTCGGTACTGAAGCGCTCCAGGTTCACCCCCTGTTCGGCCAGCAGCCGGGTGATGTCGCGCACGATGCCAGGGCGATCGTTGCCCACCAGCTCCATCGCGATCGGCTTCCAGGTGCACGACGGCTCGATGCCGCTTTCGGCGATCAGCACGCGAATCCCGTGCTTGCCCAGCGCCTGCAACGCCTCCACCAGTTCGTCATAGGATTCGGCCGGTACCGCGACGCGCAGGATGCCGGCGAATTGCCCTGCCATGCGCGACATGCGACTCTCCAGCCAGTTGCCGTTATGCTCGGCGATGCATTCGGCCACCCGCTCCACCTGGCCGGCGCGGTCAGGGGCAATCACGGTCAAGACAAGATGATCCACGCGCCAGTCCTCTCTCCAGCCCCCGAATACCGGGGGCGCCGATCAAGTATAGGCAAGGCGCGGCAACCTGCCGCAGCGGGCTCGAACAACAAATCGTGTACTGTTTTTAGATTTATCTGGAACAATTCACTCGATTTTTGAGAACATGCCCGCTCCCAGAACGACGTTTTGCGACCAAATGGTCGCAAAACGGCGTATTTAGTCTGATTTTCCCAAGCGCAGCGCTTCATGTAGTATGCCGCGACGCGCACTA
The DNA here is from genome assembly GCF_024261405.1 of Pseudomonas sp. FBF18. NCBI lineage: Bacteria > Pseudomonadati > Pseudomonadota > Gammaproteobacteria > Pseudomonadales > Pseudomonadaceae > Pseudomonas > Pseudomonas sp. FBF18. The sequence goes on from NZ_QKRS01000012.1 coordinate 88,735, forward strand.
CAAAAATGTTGAAACAAGAGCTGAATAGCTGAGCAGAGTGAGGCAAGCAATGACTGAACACGTTCAAGTCGGTGGCCTTCAGGTCGCCAAAGTCCTGTTCGACTTCGTGAACAACGAAGCCATTCCCGGAACCGGCGTCAACGCCGAGCAGTTCTGGATCGGGGCAGAGAAGATCATCAACGACCTCGCTCCAAAGAACAAAGCCCTGCTGGCCAGGCGTGACACCCTGCAGGCGCAGATCGACGCCTGGCACCAGGCGCGCAAGGGCCAGGCCCACGATGCTCCGGCTTACAAGGCCTTCCTCCAGGAGATCGGCTACCTGCTGCCAGAAGCGGCGGACTTCCAGGCCTCCACCCAGAATGTCGATGACGAGATCGCTCGCATGGCCGGCCCGCAGCTGGTAGTGCCGGTGATGAACGCACGCTTCGCCCTCAACGCCTCCAACGCCCGCTGGGGCTCGCTGTACGACGCGCTGTACGGCACCGACGCCATCAGCGAAGCCGGTGGCGCCGAGAAGGGCAAGGGCTACAACAAGGTACGCGGCGACAAGGTCATCGCCTTCGCCCGCGCCTTCCTCGACGAGTCTGCGCCACTGGCGGCCGGCTCCCACGTCGATGCCACCCGCTACAGCATTGCCGATGGCAAGCTGGTGGTCACCCTCAAGGGTGGCAGCAACAGCGGCCTGCGCGACGACGCGCAACTGGTCGGCTACCAGGGCGATGCCACGGCCCCTGTCGCCGTGCTGCTGAAAAACAACGGCCTGCACTTCGAGATCCAGATCGATGCCAGCACCCCGGTCGGCCAGACCGACGCCGCCGGGGTCAAGGACGTGCTGATGGAAGCCGCCCTGACCACCATCATGGACTGCGAAGACTCCGTGGCCGCGGTGGATGCCGACGACAAGGTGGTGATCTACCGCAACTGGCTGGGCCTGATGAAGGGCGACCTGGCCGAAAGCGTGAGCAAGGCCGGCCAGACCTTCACCCGCACCATGAACCCGGACCGCGAGTACACCGCGCCCAATGGCGGCTCGCTGAGCCTGCATGGCCGTTCGCTGCTGTTCGTGCGCAACGTCGGTCACCTGATGACCATCGACGCGATCCTCGACAAGGATGGCAACGAAGTGCCCGAAGGCATCCTCGATGCGCTGGTCACCAACCTGGCTGCGGTGCACAACCTCAACGGCAACACCACCCGCAAGAACAGCCGTACCGGCTCGGTGTACATCGTCAAGCCGAAGATGCACGGCCCTGAAGAAGCCGCCTTCACCAACGAGCTGTTCGGCCGCGTCGAAGACGTGCTGGGCCTCAAGCGCAACACCCTGAAGGTCGGCATCATGGACGAGGAGCGCCGTACCACGGTCAACCTCAAGGCTTGCATCCAGGCCGCCAGCGAGCGCGTGGTGTTCATCAACACCGGCTTCCTCGACCGTACCGGTGACGAGATCCACACCTCCATGGAAGCGGGCGCCGTGGTGCGCAAGGGCGCCATGAAAACCCAGAAGTGGATCGGTGCCTACGAGAACAACAACGTCGACGTGGGCCTTGCCACCGGCCTGCAGGGCCGCGCGCAGATCGGCAAGGGCATGTGGGCCATGCCTGATCTGATGGCCGACATGCTCGAGCAGAAGATCGCCCACCCACTGGCCGGTGCCAACACCGCCTGGGTGCCGTCGCCGACCGCCGCCGCGCTGCACGCGCTGCACTATCACAAGGTCGACGTGTTCGCCCGCCAGGCGGAGCTTGCCAAGCGTGCGCCGGCCTCGGTCGACGATATCCTGACCATTCCGCTGGCCACCGACACCAACTGGTCGGACGAAGAGATCCGCAACGAACTGGACAACAATGCCCAGGGCATTCTTGGCTATGTAGTGCGCTGGATCGACCAGGGCGTGGGTTGCTCGAAAGTGCCGGACATCAACGATGTGGGCCTGATGGAAGACCGCGCCACCCTGCGGATTTCCGCGCAGTTGCTGGCCAACTGGCTGCGTCACGGCATCATCAGCGAGGCGCAGGTGATCGAAGGCCTCAAGCGCATGGCGCCGGTGGTCGACAAGCAGAACGCCAACGACCCGCTGTACCGCCCGATGGCACCGGACTTCGACAGCAACATCGCCTTCCAGGCGGCGGTCGAGCTGGTGATCGAGGGTGCGAAGCAGCCGAACGGTTATACCGAGCCGGTACTGCATCGCCGTCGTCGCGAGTTCAAGGCGCGCAACGGGCTGTAAGCTCGTTACAGCGCTGCCTGACGCACCCCTTCGCTGGCAAGCCAGCGAAGGGGTTCAGCCGATGCCCAGCTCATGCCTCACCAGCTTCACCAGCTTTTCCAGCTTCTCCTGGTCGAGCGGCTTGAGCAGAAAGTCGACCACGCTCAGGTGCATTGCCGCAATCGCGTCCTGCACCTTGGCATCGCCCGACACGATGATGATCGGCAACGCGGCCTGGTCCGACTCACGAATCTGCTCGATGAACTCGATGCCCCCCACCGGCTGCATGCGCAGGTCGGTAATCAGCAGCCCGATCCTGGGTTCGCGCTTGAGGTAGTCGAACGCCACCGTGGTGTTTTCTGCGGCAAGGCAACGAATGCCGTGGGCCTTCAAGTAGCTCGCCAGCGCTTCACGCGACCCTTTGTCGTCTTCGACGATCAGCACCTTGGGCAGCGCGGTCCCGCGCGCAGTCACGCTCGCCAGCGCCTTGCGCTCGGCTTCGCTCAGTATGTCGTCGGCTTCGGGCATGGCTGTTCCATCGTAAAAATATCCGTTGAATCAAGTTCAGACCGCAAACGCATGTGCCGCAACCCGCCTTTCGTCGGATAATTGACGCTTACCCGCTTTAGACAAACGTCCAATGGGCACTGCGCACCCCGCGGCCGACCATGCAGCACGATAAAAACAAATGCTCGGCCCTCGGCGCCGACGCACAGATGCGGTAAAGCTCATGAGCAAGATGGACGCCTTCGACCAGGCCGGCAAAACCGCAGTACTGCAGAATATTCACGGCACCATGCAGTTCCTGCAACGCTTTCCTCCCTTCAACCAGATGGAAAACGCCCACCTGGCGTACCTGGTGGAACAATGCCAGCTGCGCTTCTACGCCAGCGGTGAGAGCATCATCAAGCCTGTCGACGGACCCGTCGAGCACTTCTACATCGTCAAGCAGGGACGCGTGGTGGGCGAGCGCAACCATGCCGCCACCGGCACCGAGACCACCTTCGAGATCACCGGAGGCGAGTGCTTCCCGCTGGCCGCCCTGCTGGGCGAGCGTGCCACCCGTACCGAACACCTGGCCGCCGAAGACACCTTCTGCCTGCAACTGAACAAGGCGGCGTTCATCCGCCTGTTCGCACTCTCAGAAGTGTTTCGGGATTTTGCCCTGCGGGGTGTCAGCAGCCTGCTCGACCAGGTCAACCAGCAGGTCCAGCGCCGCGCAGTTGAAACCCTCGGCAACCAGTATTCGCTCAATACCCGCCTGGGTGAGCTGGCCATGCGTCATCCGGTCACCTGCGCGCCTGATACGCCCGTACGCGAGGCCGTACGCCTGATGCACGAGCAGCAGGTGGGCAGCATCGTGATCGTCGACGAGCAGCGCGCACCGGTCGGCATCTTCACCCTGCGCGACCTGCGCCAGGTGGTGGCCGATGCCAGTGCCGACTTCGCCGCGCCGATCGCCGCGCACATGACCGCCGCGCCTTTCTACCTCAGCCCCCAGGCCAGCGCCTTCGACGCCGCCATCGCGATGACCGAGCGCCATATCGCCCATGTGTGCCTGGTGCAGGACCAGCGCCTGTGCGGGGTGGTCTCCGAGCGCGACCTGTTCTCGCTGCAGCGGGTCGACCTGGTGCACCTGGCGCGCACCATCCGTCACGCCGCGCGGGTCGAGAACCTGGTGTCGCTGCGCGGCGAGATCGGCCAGCTGGTCGAGCGCATGCTCGCCCATGGCGCCTCGTCCACCCAGATCACCCACATCATCACCCTGCTCAACGACCACACCGTGTGCCGGGTGATCGAACTGGCGATCCAGGACAAGGGCGACCCCGGCGTGCCGTTCAGCTGGCTGTGCTTCGGCAGCGAAGGCCGCCGCGAACAGACCCTGCACACCGACCAGGACAACGGCATCCTGTTCGAGGCACGCGACGCGGCCCAGGCTGCCGAGATCCGCGCCCGCCTGCTGCCGCTGGCGCAGCACATCAACCAGGGCCTGGCGCAGTGCGGCTTCACCCTGTGTAAGGGCAACATCATGGCCGGCAACCCCGAGCTGTGTCTGTCGAGGGCCGAGTGGGCTCGGCGCTTTGCCGCGTTCATCCGCGAAGCCACCCCCGAGAACCTGCTGGCCTCGAGCATCTATTTCGACCTGCGCGTGGTGTGGGGTGACGAACAGGCGTGCGAACAACTGCGCCAGGGCATCCTCGACCAGGTCGCCGACAACCGCCTGTTCCAGCGCATGATGGCCGCCAACGCACTGCGCCAGCGCCCGCCCGTGGGGCGCTTTCGCGAATTCGTGCTGACCCGCAGCGGCAACGACAAGGCCGCCACCCTCGACCTCAAGGTGCAGGGCCTCACGCCCTTCGTCGACGGCGCGCGCCTGCTGGCGCTGGCCAATGGCGTGCACGCCAACAACACCCTGGAGCGCCTGCGCCAGCTGGTAGGCAAGGAAGTGATCGACCCGCTCGATGGCGGCGCCTATGAAGAGGCCTACCACTTCATCCAGCAGACCCGCATGCAGCAGCACCAGTTGCAGACCCGCCAGAACCTGCCCTACTCCAACCGCGTCGACCCCGACAGCCTCAACGACCTGGACCGGCGCATCCTGCGCGAATCGCTGCGCCAGGCCCAGCGTCTGCAAAGCAGCCTGGCCCTGCGCTACCAACTATGAGCGACCTGTCATGAGCCTGTTCGCCTGGCTGCGCCCCAGCCAACCCGCACTGGACGCCGCCCAGCAGCAGCGTCTGGCCCAACTGCCCGGCCCCGCCCCGCTGCAGGACCACACCCTGCGCGCCCAGCGCTGGGTGGTGCTGGACCTGGAAACCACCGGCCTGAACCTGAACCGCGACCAGGTGCTGTCGATTGGCGCGGTGGTGATCGAGGACGGCGCCATCGACTTCAGCCAGCAGTTCGAGCGCACCCTGCACCGGCATGACCACAAGCCGGGCCCCAGCGTGCTGATCCATGGCCTGGGGCCCAGTGCGATTGCCGCCGGCTGCGTGCCGGCCGATGCACTGCTCGACCTCATGGCGTTCATCGGCGACAGCCCGCTTCTGGCGTTCCACGCCGGCTTCGACCAGCGCATGCTCAGCCGCGCCCTGAAGGACAGCCTGGGCTACCGCCTGCAGCACCCGTTCATCGACGTGGCCGAGCTGGCCCCGCTGCTCAACCCCGACGTGGTGTTGCGCGACGCCGGGCTCGACGACTGGACCGCACACTTCGGCCTGCAGGCCGGTGAACGCCACCACGCCAGCGCCGATGCACAGGTCACTGCCGAACTGGCACTGATCCTGTTCAGCCAGGCGCGACGCCAACACATCGACAGCCCGCTGCTGCTGGAGCATCGCCTGCAAGGTTGGCGCCGGCGACGGCAACACAGCCACGGCTTCTGACCAGCCCCCGGATACGTCATCCGATGAGCGTTAATTGCACAGTGCCAGCGGCTCTGACACAATCGCGAATAATTCTCGTTAGTTAACACATCTATTCCGGGGAACACCTTGTCGTCAGTGCAAAGCCCACACGGTGAGCTGGTTGGTGCGCTGTACCGTGACCATCGCGGCTGGCTGCTGGGCTGGCTGCGGCGCAACGTCGCCTGTGCCGAGCGCGCCGAAGACCTGAGCCAGGACACCTTCGTGCGCCTGCTCGGGCGCGAGCAGCTGCCCGCACCACGCGAGCCGCGGGCGTTCCTGGCCGCGGTGGCGCGCGGCCTGCTGTTCGACCACTTTCGCCGGGCGGCACTGGAGCAGGCGTACCTCGCCGAGCTGATGCTGATCCCCGAAGCCGAGCAGCCGTCACCGGAAGAACAGCACCTGATCCTCGAAGACCTCAAGGCCATCGACCGCCTGCTGGGCAAGCTGTCGAGCAAGGCGCGCGCCGCGTTCCTGTACAACCGCCTCGACGGCATGGGCCATGCCGAGATCGCCGAGCGCCTGGGCGTGTCGGTGTCGCGGGTGCGCCAGTACCTGGCCCAGGGCATGCGCCAGTGCTATGTGGCGCTGTACGGCGAGCCGACATGAACGGCTTCAGTAGCAGGCCGGTATCGGCCAAGGTGCTCGATGCCGCCATCGCCTGGCAGCTGTGCCTGGATGCGGGCAGCGCCGAGGAGCGTGCCGATTTCGAGCGCTGGCACGCGGCAGACGAAGAACATGCGCGGGCCTGGATGCAGCTGGGCATGCTCAACCAGCGCTTCGCCGCGGCGGCCGGCCCGGCGCGCAAGGCCCTGGGCGAAACCCGGGCCGGCCTGCGCCAGCGCGTGCGCAAGCTGGGCAGCGGGCTGGCCAGCATCGTGCTGGTGGGCGGCCTGCTCGGCTGGCTGAGTACCCACCAGAGCCTGGACTACTGGCTGGCCGACCAGCGCACGGCCACCGGCGAGCAGCGCAGCCTGCGTCTGGAGGACGGCACCCTGCTCAGCCTCAACACCCATTCGGCGGTGGATGTTCGCTTCGATGGCCAGCAGCGCCTGATCGTGCTGCGCGAAGGCGAGATTTCCATCGAGACCGGGCACAAGGATGACCGTCCGTTCATCGTCGCCACGGCCGACGGGCGCCTGCGCGCACTGGGCACACGCTTCCTGGTGCGCCTGGAAGACCAGGGCACGCGCCTGAGCGTGTTGCAGTCGGCGGTGGCAGCCAAGCCGCAGGACAGCGGCGACGAGCAGATCGTGCGCGAAGGCCAGCAGGTGATGATGAGTCACGACCAGCTGGGCAGCATCGATCCGCTGGCCCTGGGCGCCGACGCCTGGACCCACGGCATGCTGGTGGTCGACAACGTGCGCCTGGATGCGCTGGTGCAGGAGCTGGGGCGTTACCGCAGCGGCTACCTGGGGGTGTCGCCGGAGGTGGCCGGGTTGCGCATTACCGGCAGCTTCCCGCTGCACGACACCGACCTTGCGCTGCAGTCGCTGCTGCCGACCTTGCCGGTGCAGGTGCAAAAGCGCACGCCATGGTGGGTGACGATCGTGGCCAAGGGCGAGACCCCGTAAAACGCCTTCGCCTGCAACGCCCTCCTGCAGGAGCGGTCGTTGCCGGCGAAGGCCTCAACATTATTTTTTACCCACCCCCTGACACTTTTCCCTTTTCACTCGGCATGGAAGCTAGTTAGCACTATTGCGCCGAGGAACCGCTGCATGTCCCGTCCCCTTGAAAAGCTGTTGCGTCATTGCCTGCTGACCCTGGCCCTGACCAGCACCGCCGCCATCGCCGCCGAATCGAGCGCCGCGCGCAGCTACAGCCTGCCCGCCGGGCCGTTGTCGACCACCCTCAACCTGATCGCCAGCCAGGCCGGCATCGCCCTGACCCTGGACCCGAGCCTGGCCAGCGGACGCACCTCGGCGCCGGTCAGCGGCCAGTACGACGGCCTCGGCGCCCTGCAGGCCGCCCTGCGCGGCACCGGCCTGCAACTGCAGCAGAGCAGCGCCGGCACCTACAGCCTGATCGCCGCCCCCGAAGGCAGCCTGGCCCTGCCGGAAACCAGCATCAACGCCGCCGGCGACTACGAGAGCGCCTGGGGCCCGACCACCGGCTACGTCGCCACCCGCACCGCCGCCGGCACCAAGACCGACACTCCGATCGTCGAGGCGCCACGCTCGATGTCGGTCATCACCCGCGAACAGCTCGACCAGCGCCAGGTGCTCAACCTCAACGACGCGCTGCGTTACACCGCGGGCGTGCAAAGCAGCGGCTACGGCTCTGACTCGCGCGCCGACTGGCTGCGCGTGCGCGGCTTCGACCCCACCCAGTTTCTCGACGGCCTGCCGCTGCCCAAGGGTTCGTTCGCCAACCCCAAGGTCGAACCCTGGAACCTGGAACGCATCACCGTACTGCGCGGCCCGGCCTCTTCGGTGTATGGCCAGACCCCGCCCGGCGGCATGCTCGACATGCTCAGCCGACGCCCGCAGGCCGAAAGCGTGCACCAGATCGAAGCCCAGGTCGGCAGCAACGAACACCGGCAGATCAACTTCGACAGCACCGGCAAGATCGACGACGCCGGCCAGTTTCTGTACCGCGTCAGCGGCGTGGTACGCGACAGCAACGCACCGGTCGACCATATTCCCGACAAGCGCTACAACCTCGCCCCCAGCCTGACCTGGAACGTCGACGACGACACCAGCCTGACCTTCATCTCGCAGTTCACCCGCGACGATACCGGCATCACCGGGCAGTTCCTGCCCTTGCAGGGCACCCGGCTGGCCTCGCCTGCCGGGGCAAAGATTTCCCACCACAAGAACCTCGGTGAGCCGGACTGGGATTTCTACGACCGCACCTACTACGCCCTGGGCTACGCTTTCGAGCACCGCCTCGACGACGTATGGCAGCTGCGCCAGAACCTGCGCTACACCAAGAGCGACCTGTCGTTTCGCGCGGTCAACGTGGCCACCTTCAATACCGTAGAACCCGACGGTACGGTCAACCGCGAGGCCGGGATCGTCAACGAAGACATCAGCCAGTTCGCTGTCGACAACAACCTGCAGGCCAACTTCAGCACCGGCGCGCTGGAGCACACCCTGCTGCTGGGCCTGGACCACCAGCGCTCCAACACCAACTACCAGTGGCTGTATGGCGGCTCGTACAACTACGACGCCAACGGCAACATCAGCGGCATCAACGTGCCGCCAATCAGCGTGATCCGACCGGTGTATGGCGCCGACATGTCCAACGTGAACTACTTCGCACTGCAGGACTACGGCCAGAAAACCCGCCAGACCGGCGTCTACGTGCAGGACCAGATCGCCCTGGACAACTGGCGCCTGACCCTGGGCGGGCGTGAGGACTGGATTCACACCGGCACCACCTTCCACAACAAGGGCGACGCCACCAGCACCCAGCGCGACAAGGCCTTCACCGGCAACGTGGGCCTGAGCTACGTGTTCGACAACGGCCTCACCCCGTACCTGTCCTATACCGAGTCGTTCCAGCCGACCACCGGCGCCAACGTGGATGCGGCGCAGTCGTTCAAGCCCACCGAAGGCCGCCAGTACGAAGTGGGCGTCAAGTTCCAGCCGGTGGGCAGCAACACCCTGCTGACCGCTGCCGCCTACGACCTGCGCCAGAGCAACGTGAAGGTCACCGAAGGCAGCATCTCTCGCAGTGTCGGTGAATTGCAGGTGCGCGGCATCGAGCTGGAAGCCACCAGCGCCATCACCGACAACCTCAAACTGGTCGGCTCCTACACCTACACCGATACCGAGATCCGCAAGGGCGTGCCTGGCGAAGTCGGCAACCGCATGGCGCTGATCCCGCGCAACCAGGCCACCCTGTGGGCCGACTACACCTGGCACGCCGGCCCGCTGGACGGCTTCGGCATGGGCGCCGGGGTTCGCTATGTCGGCGATACCTACGGCAACACCGCCAACACCGAGGTGGCGCATGTAGGCTCCTACACCGTGTACGACGCTGCCGTGCACTACGACCTGGGTCGCCTGGACAGCAGCATGAAGGGGCTGAGCGTGGCGGTGGAAGCCAAGAACCTGTTCAACAAGGACTACCTGGCCAACTGCGACGGGTTCTGGTGCTACTACGGCGACCAGCGCAACGTGGTCGCCAGCGTGAACTACGCGTTCTAGGGCCAACGATGAAGAGCCAAACCATACGTCGCTGGTCGTGGGTGCATACCTGGAGCAGCCTGGTGTGCACGCTGTTTCTGCTGTTGCTGGCGCTGACCGGGCTGCCGCTGATCTTCCACCACGAGATCGACCACCTGCTGGGCGATGCGCCCGAGCTCAAGGTAATGCCCGCCGACACACCCAGACTCGACCTGCAGGCCCTGGTGCTCAAGGCCCAGGCCCATCGCCCGGGCGAGGTGATGCAGTACTTCGGCTGGGACGAGGACGACAGCAACGGCGTGATCGCGATCATGGCCGCCACCGCCGGTACCGAGCCCAACTCGTCGCACACCTTCATGCTCGACGGGCGTACTGGCGAGGTGGTGGAGATGCCCTCGGCCAACGGCGGCTTCATGCTGACCATGCTGCGCCTGCATGTGGACATGTTCGCCGGCTTGCCGGGCAAGCTGCTGCTGGCCTTCATGGGCCTGTTGTTCGTGGTGGCGATCATCTCCGGGGTGGTGCTGTACGCGCCATTCATGCGCAGGCTGAAGTTCGCCACGGTACGCCACGACAAATCGCGGCGCCTGCGCTGGCTCGACCTGCACAACCTGATCGGCATCGTGACCCTGACCTGGGCGCTGGTGGTGGGCGTGACCGGGGTGATCAGCGCGCTGTCCGACCTGGTCATCGCCGCCTGGCGCAACGACAGCCTCAGCGCGATGATCGCACCGTACCGCGATGCACCGCCGCTGACCGCACTGGCCCCGGCCAGCCGTCTGCTGGACATTGCCGCCGAGGCGGCGCCGGGCATGCAGCCGGACTTCATCGCCTTCCCCGGCACGCGCTTTTCCAGCGAGCACCACTATGCGGTGTTCATGAAGGGCAGCACCCACCTGACCGCTCACCTGCTGACCCCGGTACTGATCGATGCCAGCACCCTGCAGGTGACGGCGATTGGCGAGCGGCCGTGGTACATGGACGCGATGGGCCTGTCGCAGCCGCTGCACTTTGGCGACTACGGCGGCCGGCCGATGCAGATTCTATGGGCGCTGCTGGATGTGCTGACGATCATCGTGCTCGGCAGCGGCGTGTATTTGTGGTGGGTGCGCAGGCGACGTGATGAAGCGTGAATCGAGGTTCTGGAAGGTGTTCGGCATGCCGGGCCTGATTGCCCTGCTGGGCGCAGTGGGGCTGTTCGCGGCGCTGCTGGGGGATGGCCCGTGGGATGTGCTGGCGTGGGTGGGGCTGGCCCTGCCGGTGGGGTACAGCCTGCGAGGTTTTTGGCCGGCCGCGCGATAGTCTTGGTCGGCAAGGCCGGCGCCTGCAAGGTTTCACGTCGTCTGCAGGAGCCGGCCTTGTCGGCGAAGGCGCAGGTCAGTCAGCCAGTTTCGGCAGGCACTCATCCAGCCGCTGGTGCAACGCACTGTCCGCCGGCCAGTTGCGCAACAACCGCGCCCGGTCACGGGCGAAGGCCTTGGCGAAACTGAGCTGGGTGGCGTGCTGGCACATCGCATCAAGGTCGATCAGCGACCATTGACCGTCCTGCCAGAACAGGTTGTGGCCCTTCAGGTCGCCGTGGCTGATGCGTTCGCCCATCAGCTGCTGCAACAGGGTCTGCAGCGCTTGCAGCTGCTCCTCTGGCACCTCGGCGCTGTCGACGTAGGGCGCAAAGCTCTCGATCAGGTCCGGCCCGTCGGCATACTCGGTCACCAGGTACGCACGGCTGCGCAGCCCCAGCACGCGCTGCTCCAGCACTGCCAGCGGCCTGGGCGTGGCGATGCCGAGGAACTCCAGGCGATGCCCTTCGATCCACGAATGCCAGGCCCGGCTGGGGCGCCAGAAGCGCTTGAACCAGTGGGCGGTGTTCTTGATGTTGTAGCGCTTGAGCACCAGGCTGCGACCGCACGCCTCGACCCGTGCCACGCTCGCCGCGCCGCCGGTCTTGTACAGGTGGCCCTGGTCGATCAGCGCGTCGGCCTGCTCCAGCACCGGCAGCATGGCCGCCACCTCCGATCGACGGATCGCGCGCAGGCCCGAGGCCCCGCGCTGCACGCTGAACAGCGTGCACTCGCGACCGGCCTTGTCCAGGTAGTCCTTCAGACGCCAGCTGCGCACCTTGTCGATCTGCTTCTGCAAGGCTTCCAGCGGCAGCGCGTGCTCGCCGTTGACCAGCACGTAGTGCACCAGCAGTTCCTCGACGAAGGGCTCCAGGCGCTTGGGCAACTGCGCAAAGAATACCCCCAGGTTCTGCAGCACCTGCTGACGCGACAGCGGCTGGCCCGGGGTTTCGGCCTTCACCCCCGCGCCATCGATCAGGTACAGCTCCCCGCCATGGCGCAGCAGGTTGTCCAGGTGCAGGTCGGCCTGCCACAGGCCTTTGGCATGCATCTGCGCCACGGCGCGCAGGGCTTCGCCCAGCACTTCCTGCTGGGCATCGGCAAGCACCGGCAGGGCCTCGACCGCCGCCCAGGCATCCGCCAGGCTGTGGGCGTGCTCAAGAAATTCGAACAGCAGCCAGCCGCCCTCGCCTTCACGCAGGCCGTCGGCCAGCAGCAACGGCGTGGTCAGCCCCTGGCTGGCCAGCAGGCGCGCACCGTCCAGTTCGCGCTGGAAGTGGCGGGCGGCGCTGCTGCCCACCAGCAGCTTGGCCAGCACCGGCTTGCCACGCCAGATCCCGGCACCGACATACCGCTGCCCCGGCAGCACCCGCAGCAGGCTGAGCAGTTGCAGCTCGGCCGGCCCGGCGGCGTCGGCCAGGGCAATGCTCAATGGCAGTTGCGGGCTGCGCCCGGCGTCCTTGAGTTCAGACAAACGCATCAGCGGGCCTCTTTTTCACGACGGCGATGCAGCAGGCGCTGCAGCCAGGTATCCACCAGCGTACTGTCGGCCGGTTGCTCCAGGTAGGCGGCCAGCATCAGCCGTACATCGCTCTCGCTCCATGCGCCAGCACGACGCAGCAGCGGCTCCAGGTCCTTGAGGCGATCACGCTGGCCCAGCAGCAGCGGCCGGGTTTTCTCCAGGTCGATCAACTGCGCCTGCCAGCCTTCGCTGCGCTCGCGCAAAAAGATGTGCTTGGGGTAGAAGCAGCCATGCACCTGCCCCGCCGCGTGCACCGTGCGGGCCAGTTCGCCACAGGCGCGCAGGATGCCCTGGCGTTGCTCCAGGGCCAGTTGCGGCCACTGCCCGAGCAGGTGGTCAAGATCGCTCCAGTCATCCAGCGCACGGGTCATCAGGATCGCGCGGCGCTCGCCGTCGACCCGGCGCTCGGCGTAGAACACCGCCTGCAAGGCCGGGATCTGCAGCTTCTGGTAGCGCTTGATGTTGCGAAACTCGCGGGCGAAGGTCGGCTCCCCGAAGGGGCTGTGCAGGGTGCGCGTGAGGTAGTCGCTCTGGCGCTTGAGGTAGAACCCCTTGCCCTCCAGCTCCAGGCGGTACACGCGGCTCCAGCCGCCGCGCCCGGTGTTGGGCTCGTCCACAGCGTCCAGCTGCAGCGCCCACAGCGCCTCGAAGCTGTTCAGGCCGTGGCGTTCAAGCAGTGCAGCTTCGGCACTGGCCAGGAAATCACTCATTCGCGCCCCTCGAAAAACGTCACGACGTGCCGCACGCGGCGCTTGTCCGACGCGTTCAGGCGATCGCGACGGCGATATTGCAGGTAGAACCGCAGGCGCTGGGTGGCCGACAGGTGATACTTGGCCACCTTGTCCAGGCAGGCCAGGTCCTTGGTGATGCGATAGCGCAGCATGAAGCCGACCCAGAACGCACCGGTCGGGCAGTCGATGAAGAACAGCATGCCCTTGTCATCGACCAGCAGGTTGCGCCACTTGAGGTCGTTGTGGGTGAAGTGATGGTCGTGCATCACCCGCGTATGGCGGGCCAGCTGTCGGCTGACATGGTCGACCCAGCCGGCATCTGCCAGGCGCGGGTCGTTGCGCTTGGCCAGCGCCGAGAGGTCCTCGGTGCGCGGCAGCTCGCGGGTGATCATGGCGCCCCGGTGGAAGGCGAAGCCGCGCCGTTCCAGGCCGCAGGCCACCACCTCGGCGGTGGGGATGTCCCACTTGGCGAACTGCTTGAGGTTCTGCCACTCGGCCTTGATCCGCGGGCGCCCCAGGTAGCGGCGCAGGCCCTTGCCTGCGCCGGTGTAGCGCTTGACGTAGTAGTTCACCCCGCCGCGCTCCACGCGAATCACTTCGCTGAGCGGGTCGTGGGTGAGGCGTTCGCCCTTGAGCGCGAACACCGCGTCGATGCTGCCGAAATCCTGTGCCAGGGCCGCGTAGGCCGGCTCCAGTGTCCAACCCGCCATCAGAGCGCGTCCCCATACCGTTGTTTACGCTCGTAGAGCTTGTTTGCCTTGCCCTCCAGCCAGCGCAGCAAGGTGGCGTGCTCGGCCAGGATCTGGCGCAGCGGCTGCTGGAAGTAGCCGCGCAGAAAGCGCAGCTTGTCGCGTCGGGTCAGGCCGATGTCCAGCGCCGAGAAGTACAGCGCGGCCAGGTCCTTGTCGCGCCAGCGTCGGGAAATGCTGGCGCGGGTCTGGGCCCGGTGCAGGTCGATCACCGACAGCCTGAAGTCGTCCGGGGTTACCGGGCGGTCGGTGTGCAGCAGAAAGTGGCAGATGTAGCAGTCGCGGTGGTTGACCCCGGCGCGGTGCATCATGCCGGTCATGCGCGCCACCTCGGCGATCAGCGCACGCTTGAGACGCGGCGCCGGCGGCGTCCTGACCCAGTCGAGGCTGAAGTCCTCGAGGCTGACGGTGGGCGCCAGCTCCTCGGTGACGATGAACGAATGCTGGGTCGCCGGGTTGCTGCCGCGTTCGCCGTAGGCCACCGCGGTCATGGTCGGCACCCCGACTTGGTGCAGGCGCTGGATGGCCTGCCATTCCTGTCCGGCACCGAGCACCGGCAGCTTGGCGGTGAACAGGTTCTTGAAGATCTCGCCCCAGCCGATGCCGCGGTGGATCTTGACGAAATAACCGTTGCCCTCGACCTCGGTGCGCAGCGTGCGCCGGCCTTCCAGCTCGCGGTACACCTCGCCTTGCAGGGCCTCGACGGCGTCGAAGGCATCGCGCCCGGCCCACAGGCGCTTGAAGGGTTCAGCCAGTATCAGTTTCATGCGCGCTCCTGCGCCAGGATCACGTCGGCCGCATGCTGCGGCATGCTGTACAGGTCGGCGGTGTCGGCGAATGCCAGGCCGTTGCGGCCCCAGTCGGCACGCGCCGCATCGTCTTCGAGCATACGTTGCAGGTAGCGGTTGAGTTGCTCCTGCTCGAACGGCTCGTCGAGCACCAGGCCGGCATCGGCCTCAGCGATGTAATGGGCATAGCCGCACACTGCCGAAACCAGTACCGGCAACCCGGCCACCACGGCTTCGAGCAGCACGGTGCCGGTGTTCTCGTTGTAGGCCGGGTGGATCAGTGCGTCGGCCCCGAGCAGAAAGCGCGGGATATCGCTGCGGCCCTTGAGGAACTGCACCTGCTCGGTCAGCCCCAGGGTCGCGCTCTGCAGCTGGAACACCTTGGGGTCGTCCTGGCCGATGACCATCAGCCGGGTGCGCTTGCGCAGGCTGTTGGGCAAGGCGGCCAGCGCCTTGAGGCTGCGGTCCACGCCCTTGGTCTTGAAGCCCGAGCCGATCTGCACCAGCAGGCGCTCGTCGTCCGCCAGGTTGAACTCGCGGCGAAACTCGGCGCGGATCTCGGCGGCATTGGCCGGCGCCCGGCGGTCCTGGCTGATGCCCGGAGGCAGCAGGTGGAAGCGCTCGGTGGGGGTGTCGTAGTGCTTGACGAACAGCGGCTGCTGGACCTCGGAGATCATCAGGATCTGGGTCTTGGCGTCCTTGCCGAACACCGCACGCTCGTACTCGGCAAAGTGGCGGTAGCGGCCCCAGCGGCGGTACAGCGAATGGCGCAGGTTCTGCGCCTTGTCCTCGAAGCAGCCGTCGGCGGCGTAGTACACGTCCAGCCCCGGCATCTTGTTGAAGCCGATCAGGCGGTCGACCGGGCGCCTGGCCAGGTCGGCCTGCATCCAGTCGGTGAGCTTCTCGTTGCGCCGATGGTTGAACAGCGCCTTGACCGGCGCCACCAGCACTTCGAAGCCCTCGGGCACGTCGCCCTCCCAGATCAGGGTATACACCCGGATCTGGTGGCCACGGCGCTGGCACTCCAGGGCGATGCGCATGAAGTCACGCTGCAGGCCGCCGAAGGGGAAATACTTGTAGAGCACAAAGGCCAGTTGCATCAACGCACATCCTCTGCCCGCAGCAACGCGCTCAACTGGCTCGCCACACGCTCGGGGTTCAGGCGAGTGAAGCACAGCGGCCACTCGCGTTTGAGATCGAACCGGCGCCGGTCGTCGGCGCTCGGCTTGTAGGTGCACTTCTTCTGCAGGCACGGGGCGCAGGGGAAGTCACTGCCCAGGTGCACCTGGGCCTTGCCGTAGGCCCCGGTCAGGCCCGGGTTGGTAGGGCCGAACAGCGACAGGGTAGGCACATCGAGTGCCGCCGCCAGGTGCCCAAGGCCGGTGTCGACGGCCACGCAGGCCTTGGCGGCAGCCAGCACCCGGGCGACCCCGGCCAGGTTCAGCCTGGGCAGCACCTGGGCGTTCTTCAGGCCCTGGGCGATGCGCTCGGCGCGGGCCTTTTCGGCCGGGTTGCCCCATGGCAGGCAGATATGCAGGCCGGCACGCCCCAGGCGTTCGGCCAACTGGCGCCAGTACAGTTCGGGCCAGTGCTTGGTGTCCCAGGTGGTGCCATGCAGGAACACCACGTAGGGCTTGGTGGGTATCTCTTCCAGGCGCGAGCGATCCAGGCCGTAGTCACCCAGCCCCGAGGGCAGGTCGTAGCCCAGCGCCAGGGCGAACAGCTGGCGCACCCGCTCCACCGCATGCTGCCCGCGGGCCACCGACAGGCGCCGGTCGTAGAAGCGGCTGGCCAGCCCCTCGCGTGCCGAGTAGCGGTCCAGCCCGGCCACCGGCGCCTTGACGTAGCGGGTCAGCCAGGCGCTTTTCACCAGGCCCTGGGCGTCGATCACCAGGTCGTACTTGCGCTCGCGCAGGCGCTTCTTGAACTGGCGCCATTCGCCGTTCTTCAAGGTTTGCCAGAGGTTCTTGCGCCAGCGACGGATGGCCACCGGGATCACGTGATCGACCGCAGGGTGCCAGGTGGGGATTTCGGCGAAGCCTTCCTCGACCACCCAGTCGAAGCGGATGCCGGGAATGGCGTGCGCCGCGTCGGTCAGTGCCGGCAGCGCGTGGATGACATCCCCCAGCGAGGAGGTCTTGATCAGCAGTACCCGCAACTTAATCGACCTCGACCGTGACGTCGACCAGCGACGGACCGTTGAGCCGCTGCAACGCCGAGGCCACCGCCTCCGGTTCCAGCAGGCGCAGGCAATTGTAGTGGCCGAAGCGGCAGGTGCGGTCGAAGCACGGGCTGCATTCCAGCCCCAGGCGCACCACCTCGACCTGGTCGGCCAGCGGTGGGGTGAAGCCCGGCGAGGTCGACCCGTACACCGCCACCAGCGGGCGATTGAGCGCTGCAGCCACGTGCATCAGCCCCGAATCGTTGGACACCACCGCATCGCTGCACGACAGCAGGTCGATCGCTTCGGCGAGCGAGGTCTCGCCGCTGAGGTTCACCGACTCTTCACGCAGGCCCGGGATCAGCCACTCGCGGATCGATTCACCTACCGCATGGTCGTTTTTGGAGCCGAACAGCCACACCTGCCAGCCTTCGCGAATCTTGATTTCCGCGACCTTGGCGTAATGCTCCGAGGGCCAGCGCTTGGCCTCGCCGAACTCGGCGCCGGGGCACAGCGCCAGCACCGGGCGGTCCAGGCTCAGGCCGAACTTGGCCAGCGCCGCATCGCGGCTGGCGGTCTCGATCTGCAGGCTGGGGCGCGGGTAGGGTTTGGGCAGCTCGGCACCGGCGGGGTAGCCCAGGGCCATGAAGCGCTCGATCATCAGCGGGTAGCGCGCCTTGTCGAGGGTGCGCACATCGTTGAGCAGGCCGTAGCGCAGCTCGCCACGCCAGCCGGTGCGCTGCGCGATACCGGCAAAGAACGGCACCAGCGCAGACTTGAGCGAATTGGGCAGCAGGATCGCCTGGTCGTACTGACCGGCCAGCGACTTGCCGATGCGCCGGCGCGTGGCCAGTTCCAGCGCGCCGTGGCCGAGCGGGAAGCTCAAGGCCTGGCGCACTTCGGGCATGCGCTCGAGGATCGGGCGGCTCCATTCGGGTGCCAGCACATCGATCACGCACGCAGGGTGACGCTGCTTCAGCACATGGAACAGCGTCTGCGCCATTACCATGTCGCCCACCCAACTGGGCCCAATGATCAAAATTCTCATGCTTTATCCAGAAACGATCAGGGAGGCTACAGCCTGTTTTCCAACAGCCTGGCCTCCCCTCTTTATAATCAGGCGTGGTGCGACCAGTGTACGCCACTCAGTGTAGGACGTGGTCGCCGCCGCTTCATTGCGCCGTATCGCCTGGTGGCTGTTCAGCCCGCGTTCAGGTCAACCCCAGCTCGCCCCAGATGCGCCGTACCTGCCGGCGCTCGTCGACGAACTGCCCGGCATCG
This sequence comes from Pseudomonas sp. FBF18, assembly GCF_024261405.1. NCBI lineage: Bacteria > Pseudomonadati > Pseudomonadota > Gammaproteobacteria > Pseudomonadales > Pseudomonadaceae > Pseudomonas > Pseudomonas sp. FBF18. Next base: position 107,050 of record NZ_QKRS01000012.1, read on the forward strand.
ATCACCCCGGCCTGCTTCTGCAGGGCCTGGCGGTGCGCGGCGGAGCGGAAGGCCTTGTACACTTCACGCAACAAAATTGCATCGCTGGCCGGCATCAGCCCGACCTCCTCCAGCCCTTCGAGAATGCGGATGTTGTCGGTGTAGCGCAGCAGTGCCGGGTGCGTGTGGGACCAGGCCAGGGCCGCGTATTGCACCATAAATTCAATATCGACGATACCACCGGCATCCTGCTTGATATCGAAGGCAACCCCGCTGTCGAAGGCGTTGGGCCCAAGCCCGGCCTGGGTCGCCCGGGTGCCGAGGTTGTCGCGCATCTTGGCGCGCATGTCGCTGACTTCGGCGCGCAGCTTGTCCAGGTCGCGGGCCTGTCCCAGCACCTGCGCCCGCACCCCCTCGAAGGCTGCACCCACCTGCGGGCAGCCCACCAGCACCCGCGCACGCACCAGTGCCTGGTGTTCCCAGGTCCAGGCCTCGTTGCGCTGGTAGCGCTCGAAGGCGCCCAGCGAACTCACCAGCAAACCCGAAGCGCCGGACGGGCGCAGGCGCATGTCCACGTCATACAGCTGGCCGGAGTTGGTCTGGGTGGTCAGCAGGTGAATGATGCGCTGACCCAGGCGGGTGAAGAACTGCGCACTGTCGATGGGCTTGGCGCCATCGGTCTCGGCCTGGGGGTCACCGTCGTGGATGAACACCAGATCCAGGTCCGAGCCGTGGCCCAGCTCGATGCCGCCGACCTTGCCGTAGCCGACGATGATGAAGCCGGGGTCGCACAGGCTGCCATCGCTGCGCCTTGGCTGGCCATGACGCGCCACGGTCTGGCGCCAGGCCAGGGCCAGCACCTGGTTGAGAATGGCTTCGGCCAGCCAGGTCAGGTAGTCGCTGACCTTCATCAGCGGCAGGTTGCCGGCGATTTCCGAGGCTGCCACGCGCAGGCTGTGGGCCAGCTTGAAGTGACGCAGCGCTTCCATCTGCTGTTCAAGGTCATCCTCGGGGATGCGCGTGAGACGCTCGCGCAGCTCGGCGGCCAGCTCCGGTGCCTGGGGCGGGCTGAACAGGCGGCCTTCGTTGAGCAGTTCATCGAGCAGCAGCGGGAAGCGCGTGATCTGCTCGGCGATCCACGGGCTGGCGGCGCACAGGGTCAGCAGGCGGCGCAACGCACCGGGGTTTTCGGTCAGCAGCACCAGGTAGGCCGAGCGCCGCGCCACGGCCTCCACCAGCGGCAGCACGCGTTCGAGCACCAGGTCCGGGTCGGCGTGCTCCACCGCCTGCGCCAGCAGGCGCGGTATAAAGGCATCGAGGCGTTCGCGGCCCAGGCGCTGCATGGCACGCAACTGCGGGCTGGCGCGCAGGCTGGCCAGCTGCTTGAGCGCCCTGGCCGCATCGGCGAAGCCGGCGTCGGTCAACTGGCGGCAGGCGGCCTCTTCGTCCTGGGCTTCTTCCCACAGCGGCAGCCACTCGCCACCGACCACCACTTCGCCCTCTTCGCCTTCCTCTTCATCGGGGTCGGCGATCACCTGGCGGAAGTGCCAGTCGATGCGCCCGCGCCAGTGCATCAGTTGCGCGTGGAAGCTCGCCCAGTCGGCAAAACCGAGCATGAAGGCGATACGTGCGCGGTCCAGTTCGTCGTCGGGCAGCATCTGGGTCTGGCGGTCGGCGATGGCCTGGATGGCGTGTTCGGTATAACGCAGGAACTCATAGCCCTCGCGCAGCTCGCTCACCACCGCCGGCGGCAGGTAGCCCTGGCCTTCGAGCGTCGCCAGCACCTTGAGCAGCGGTCGCTGCTGCAGGCTCAGGTCGCGCCCGCCGTGGATCAGCTGGAACGCCTGGGCGATGAACTCCACCTCGCGGATGCCACCGGCGCCCAGCTTGATGTTCTCGGCCATGCCCTTGCGCCGCACCTCCTGCTGGATCAGCTGCTTCATGGTGCGCAGCGCCTCGATCGCCGAGAAGTCAAGGTAGCGCCGGTACACGAACGGGCGCAGCAGGTCCTGCAGCTGCCCGCCGGCCTGCTGGTCGCCGGCCACCACACGGGCCTTGATCATGGCGTAGCGTTCCCAGTCGCGGCCCTGGTCCTGGTAGTACTGCTCCAGTGCATTGAAGCTGAGCACCAGCGCGCCGGACGAGCCGTAGGGGCGCAGGCGCATGTCGACGCGGAACACGAAGCCGTCGACGGTGATCGGGTCCAGCGCCTTGATCAGACGCTGGCCCAGCCGGGTGAAGAACTCCTGGTTGTCCAGCGGGCGCTTCACGCCCACGGTTTCGCCGCCCTCGGGGTAGGCGAAGATCAGGTCGATGTCCGACGACAGGTTCAGTTCCACCGCCCCCAGCTTGCCCATGCCCAGCACCACCATCTGCTGGGGCAGGCCGCTGCGATTGCCGGTGGGGGTCCCGAACTGCGCGCACAGGCGCGGGTACAGCCATTGATACGCCTGGTCGATGGCGGCATCGGCCAGGTCGGACAGGTCGCGGCAGGTCTGCACCAGGTCGGCCTGGCGGGTCAGGTCGCGCCAGATGATGCGCACCTGCTGGCGGGTGCGCTGGCGGCGCAGGTTGCGCGCCAGTTCGTCTTCGCTGCCGGCGGCCTGCGCCGCACCGGCCACCTGGGCACACAACTCGCCGGCGGCGAAGGCGCGGTCGAGCTCGCCGCTGGCGGCCAGGGCCAGCAGCATCGCCGGGTCGCGCACGCTCTGTTCAAGCACGAAATCGCTGGCTGCCGCCACGCGGGCGAACTCGGCCCAGCGCTGCTCGTTCCAGTCGTCCAGGCTCAGCCCGTCGACGGCCGCGACGGCGTTGCGCAAAGAGGTGGCATTACGGCTGACCAGCGGTTGCAGGGCAGCGGGCAGTTCGGCCAGCAGGGGCAGGCTCATGGTCTATCCTTGATCGGCGTGAAAGGGTTGGTGGCACTTGGGCAAGGGAACTCGGCGTACGGTTCGACTGTCGTACAAAGGTCATAAATAGCTGAAAAACATAATTCTTTGATAGAAATCATCGCAAACAACCGCATGCCGACCAGTTTTTAACCACCGGTATCGTTTTATCCCACAACCCGAACAGGGGCCACGAGCCTTATCCGTGTAGTTTTACTACTGCTTTTTTACTGTCAACGCATGTAATGAGGATCGATTTGTAGTAAAACTACACGCCGCCGGTACAACGCCCGGTAATCCAAGAATTTCATGTCGTCTGCCCAAAAGGCCAGTCGCAAACTCAGGCAACCGATTCTGGAAGCCTTTCCGCCCTGGAGCAAGCCATGCAAGACCTCGATCCCGTCGAAACCCAGGAATGGCTGGACGCCCTGGAGTCGGTTCTCGACAAAGAAGGCGAAGACCGCGCTCACTATCTGATGACCCGTATGGGCGAGCTGGCCACCCGTAGTGGCTCCCAGCTGCCGTATGCCATCACCACGCCATACCGCAACACGATTCCCGTCACCCACGAAGCACGCATGCCTGGCGACCTGTTCATGGAACGCCGCATTCGCTCGTTGGTCCGCTGGAACGCGCTGGCCATGGTAATGCGCACCAACCTGAAAGACTCGGACCTGGGCGGCCACATCTCCAGCTTCGCCTCCAGCGCCACGCTGTACGACATCGGCTTCAACTACTTCTTCCAGGCCCCGACCGACGAGCACGGCGGCGACCTGATCTACTTCCAGGGCCATGCCTCACCGGGCGTCTACGCCCGTGCCTTCATGGAAGGCCGCATCAGCGAAGACCAGATGAACAACTTCCGTCAGGAAGTCGATGGTCAAGGCCTGTCGTCCTACCCGCACCCGTGGCTGATGCCTGACTTCTGGCAGTTCCCGACCGTGTCGATGGGTCTGGGCCCGATCCAGGCGATCTACCAGGCACGTTTCATGAAGTACATGGAAAGCCGCGGCTACATCCCTGCCGGCAAGCAGAAGATCTGGTGCTTCATGGGCGACGGCGAGTGCGACGAGCCGGAATCCCTGGGCGCGATCTCCCTGGCAGGCCGCGAGAAGCTGGACAACCTGATCTTCGTCATCAACTGCAACCTGCAGCGCCTCGACGGCCCGGTTCGCGGCAACGGCAAGATCATCCAGGAACTCGAAGGCGTGTTCCGTGGCGGTGGCTGGAACGTCAACAAGGTGGTCTGGGGCCGTTTCTGGGACCCACTGCTGGCCAAGGACGTCGACGGCATCCTGCAGCGCCGCATGGACGAAGTCATCGACGGCGAGTACCAGAACTACAAGGCCAAGGACGGCGCGTTCGTCCGTGAGCACTTCTTCAACACCCCGGAACTCAAGGCCATGGTCGCCGACCTGTCCGACGACGAGATCTGGAAGCTCAACCGTGGTGGCCACGACCCGTACAAGGTCTATGCAGCCTACCACCAGGCGGTCAACCACAAGGACCAGCCTACGGTCATCCTGGCCAAGACCATCAAGGGTTACGGCACCGGTGCTGGCGAAGCCAAGAACACCGCGCACAACACCAAGAAGGTCGACGTCGACAGCCTGCGTCACTTCCGCGATCGTTTCGACATCCCGGTCAAGGACGAAGACCTGGAGAACCTGCCGTTCTTCAAGCCTGAAGAAGGCAGCGCCGAAGCCCGTTACCTGAGCGAGCGCCGCTCTGCCCTGGGCGGTTTCGTGCCACAGCGCCGGGCCAAGAGCTTCAGCATCCCGACCCCGCCACTGGAAACCCTCAAGGCGATCCTGGACGGCTCGGGCGACCGTGAAATCTCCACCACCATGGCCTTCGTGCGCATCCTCGCGCAGCTGGTCAAGGACAAGGAAATCGGCCAGCGCATCGTCCCGATCATCCCGGACGAAGCGCGTACCTTCGGTATGGAAGGCATGTTCCGCCAGCTGGGCATCTACTCGTCCGTCGGTCAGCTCTACGAGCCCGTCGACAAGGACCAGGTGATGTTCTACCGCGAGGACAAGAAGGGCCAGATCCTCGAGGAAGGCATCAACGAAGCCGGCGCCATGTCGTCGTTCATCGCCGCCGGTACCTCGTACTCGAACCACAACCAGCCGATGCTGCCGTTCTACATCTTCTACTCGATGTTCGGTTTCCAGCGTATCGGCGACCTGGCATGGGCCGCTGGCGACAGCCGCACCCGTGGCTTCCTGATCGGCGGTACTGCCGGGCGTACCACCCTCAACGGTGAAGGCCTGCAGCACGAAGACGGTCACAGCCACATGCTGGCCGCGACCATCCCGAACTGCCGCACCTATGATCCGACCTACGGCTACGAGCTGGCGGTGATCATCCAGGACGGCATGAAGAAGATGACCGAAGAGCAACAGGACGTCTTCTACTACATCACCGTGATGAACGAGTCCTACCAGCAGCCTGCCATTCCGGCCGGTGTCGAGGAAGGCATCATCAAGGGCATGTACCTGCTCGAGGAAGACACCAAGGACGCAGCGCACCACGTCCAGCTGATGGGCTCCGGCACCATCCTGCGCGAAGTGCGTGAAGCGGCGAAGATCCTGCGTGAAGAGTTCAACGTCGGTGCCGACGTGTGGAGCGTCACCAGCTTCAACGAACTGCGTCGCGACGGCCTGGCCGTGGAGCGCAGCAACCGCCTGCACCCTGGCCAGAAGCCCAAGCAGACCTACATCGAGGAGTGCCTGGGCGGCCGCAAGGGCCCGGTCATCGCCTCTACCGACTACATGAAGCTGTTCGCCGAGCAGATTCGTCAGTGGGTACCGAGCAAGGAATTCAAGGTCCTGGGTACCGATGGCTTCGGTCGCAGCGACAGCCGCAAGAAGCTGCGTCACTTCTTCGAAGTCGACCGTCACTTCGTGGTGCTGGCTGCCCTGGAAGCCCTGGCTGACCGTGGCGAGATCGAACCGAAGGTCGTGGCCGATGCCATCACCAAGTTCGGCATCGACCCGGACAAGCGCAACCCACTGGACTGCTGAGGAGTATTTTTAAGTGAGCGAACTCATTCGCGTACCTGACATCGGCAGCGGTGAAGGTGAAATCATCGAGCTGTTCGTCAAAGTCGGCGACCGTATCGAAGCCGACCAGAGCCTGCTGACCCTGGAGTCGGACAAGGCCTCCATGGAGATCCCGGCCCCCAAGGCCGGTGTGATCAAGGCCCTGAAGGTCAAGCTGGGCGACCGCCTGAAAGAAGGCGACGAACTGCTGGAACTGGAAGTCGAGGGCGCCGCTGCGGCGCCCGAGGCACCGGCTGACGCTGCGCCTGCCGCCGAACAAAAGCCTGCTGCCGCCCCGGCTGCAGAGGCTGCCCCGGCACCGGCCGCTGCACCTGCGGCTGCCACTGTGCAGGACATCCACGTGCCGGACATCGGCTCGTCGGGCAAGGCCAAGATCATCGAGCTGCTGGTCAAGGTCGGCGACAGCGTCGAAGCCGACCAGTCGCTGATTACCCTGGAGTCCGACAAGGCCTCGATGGAAATCCCGTCGCCGGCTGCCGGCGTGGTGGAAAGCATCGGCGTCAAGCTCGAAGACGAAGTCGGCACTGGCGACTTCATCCTCAAGCTCAAGGTCCAGGGCGCCGCCGCGCCAGCAGCGCCTGCCGCTGCTGCACCGGCTGCCAAGGCTGAAGCGGCCCCGGCTGCTGCGCCTGCCGCCACACCGGCTGCCAAGGCCGAAGCCGCGCCGGCCCCGGCCGCTGCGCCAGCGCCAAGCGGTGCCAAGGTTCACGCCGGCCCTGCCGTGCGTCAGCTGGCCCGCGAGTTCGGCGTCGAGCTGAGCGCCGTGGCTGCCAGCGGCCCGCACGGGCGCGTGCTCAAGGAAGACGTGCAGGTGTACGTCAAGGCCATGATGCAGAAGGCCAAGGAAGCACCGGCTGCCGGCGCGACCGGTGGTGCGGGCATCCCGCCGATTCCGGCCGTCGACTTCAGCCGCTTCGGTGAAACCGAAGAAGTGCCGATGACCCGCCTGATGCAGGCTGGCGCCACCAACCTGCACCGCAGCTGGCTGAACGTGCCGCACGTGACCCAGTTCGACAGCGCCGACATCACCGAGCTGGAAGCCTTCCGCGTTGCGCAGAAGGCCGTGGCCGAGAAAGCCGGCGTCAAGCTGACCGTGCTGCCCTTGCTGCTCAAGGCCTGTGCGCACCTGCTCAAGGAACTGCCGGACTTCAACGCGTCGCTGGCCCCTAGCGGCAAGGCGATCATTCGCAAGAAGTACGTCAACGTCGGTTTCGCCGTGGATACGCCAGACGGCCTGCTGGTCCCCGTGATCAAGAACGTCGACCAGAAGAGCCTGCTGCAGCTGGCTGCAGAAGCGGCGGCCCTGGCTGAAAAGGCCCGCACCAAGAAGCTTTCTGCCGACGACATGCAGGGCGCCTGCTTCACCATCTCCAGCCTCGGTCACATTGGCGGCACCGGCTTCACGCCGATCGTCAACGCGCCGGAAGTGGCGATCCTGGGTGTGTCCAAGGCCACCATCCAGCCGGTGTGGGATGGCAAGGCGTTCCAGCCCAAGCTGATGCTGCCGCTGTCGCTGTCGTACGATCACCGCGTGATCAACGGTGCCGCTGCCGCGCGCTTCACCAAGCGCCTGGGCGAGCTGCTGACCGACATCCGCACCATGCTGCTGTAACTGCTGCCCGCCGTGCTCCCCTGCCGGGGAGCACGGACACTGTTTTCGAGCTGCCACGCTCGTACCTCAACCCCGCCATCTGGCGGGGCTTTTTTTGCCTGCGATTCATGCCGTGCCGCTCAACGTCCCACCTTGAGCGGCACCGCCAGACGCAATCCGTCGCGGCATTACTGAAGAATTTGTACCTGTCAGCCGATACAGATCAAGCCAGGCCACTCTATTGCTTGTCAGCCTCAAGCACATGATGCAACCTTGCTCAAACGCGTAGCAGCACTTCGCCCAGCCCGCGCCAACAGCCTTCTTGAAGCGAGCTTCCCATGAAAAGCCAACCTGATGCCGCCAGCCGTACGGTGGCCGAGGTAGTGACGCAGTTGCCGGTGCCTTCGCGGCTCGGCATGCTGCGTTTCGAGCGGCTGAATGAGGCCAGCTGGGCCATGCTGTTCCTCGACCCGGGCTGCGAGCGTCAGTTCGGCCAGGCGGCCGTCGACCTGTGTGCGCTGATCGGCTCGCCCTATGCCAGCCTGATGGAGCCCGAGGCACGCTACAAGCTGCACGACACCATCGAGCTGCAACTGGCGCAGCGTCCGTACTACCTGGTGCGTTATACCCTGCACACCAGCCTGGGCCCGCTCAATATGCTGGAGCTGGGCGAAGCCTACCGGCAGCACAACCGCCAGTTGCTGCGCGGCTATCTGCTGGTGCTCGATGCCCAGCCCAACGACACACCCGACCTTTCGGCGGCAGAACTCGAAACCCGCAACAACCGCCTGCAGATCGCCCTGCAGCTCAACCAGCAGGCGCAGCAGGAACAGCTCGAGCACCTGGAGCGTGTACGCGCCCAGCAAGACCTGATCCTGCGCCTGGCGCGCCAGCGCTACAGCGCCGACAACTCGCTGCAGGAAGCCGCCGAGCTGATCACCCGCAGTGCCTGCGAAATCTACAGCATCGACTGCGCCAGCATCTGGTACCTGGAAGGCCAGCAACTGGAACCGATCTCGGCGTTCTACCGCGCCACCCAGGAGTACCGCCTGCCCGAGGCGATCGATGCCGGGCGATTTCCCGACTACCTCGAGGCGCTGCACACCAGCCGCGCCATCGATGCGCACAACGCGGCGCGCGACCCACGCACCCGCGAAATCTCCGAGAGCCTGCGCCAGCGCGGTATCCACGCCATGCTCGATGCCAGCATCCGCATCGACGGCCAGGTGGTCGGCGTGCTCTGCCTGGAACACAGCGGCTCGACCCGGGCCTGGCAATCGGATGAAATCGCCTTTGCCGGCGAGCTGGCCGACCAGTTCGCCCAGGTCATCAACAACCACAACCGGCGCACCGCCACCAGCGCCCTGCACCTGTTCCAGCGCGCGGTGGAACAAAGCGCCAACGCCTTTCTGCTGGTCAACCGCGATGGCGTGGTGGAATACGTCAACCCCAGCTTCACCGAGATCACCCAGTACACACCCGAAGAGGTGCATGGCCACCGCCTGTCCGAGCTCACCGCACTGGAGAACCTCAGCGAGCTGCTGTTCGACTCGCCGTCGAGCCTGGCCATGGGCAACAGCTGGCAGGGCGAATTCAAGAGCCGGCGCAAGAACCTCGAGCCCTACTGGGGCCAACTGTCGATCTCCAAGGTGTATGGCGACAACCGCGAGTTGACCCACTACATCGGCATCTACGAAGACATCACCCAGAGCAAGCTGGCCCAGCAGCGCATCGAACGCCTGGCCTACACCGACAACCTCACCAGCCTGGGCAACCGCCCGGCGTTCATCCGCAGCCTCGACGAGCGCTTCGAGCGCGACAGCGACAGCCCCATCTGCCTGCTGCTGGTGGACATCGACAACTTCAAGCGCATCAACGACAGCCTCGGGCACCAGACCGGCGACAAGCTGCTGATCAGCCTGGCCCGGCGCCTGCGCAACAGCCTGAGCCCCGGTGGCAGCCTGGCGCGTTTTGCCAGCAACGAGTTCGCCGTGCTGCTGGAGGACAGCAGCCTGGATGCCGGCCAGCAGGTGGCCCAGCAGTTGCTCAACACCCTCGACAAGCCGATGTTCGTCGACAACCAGCTGATCAGCGTGACCGGCTCGGTGGGCCTGGCGTGTGCGCCGCTGCACGGGCGCGACCCGCAGACCCTGATGAAGAACGCCGGCCTGGCCCTGCACAAGGCCAAGGCCAACGGCAAGCACCAGGTGCAGGTGTTCACCGAGGCGCTCAACGCCGAGGCCAGCTACAAGCTGTTCGTGGAAAACAACCTGCGCCGCGCCCTGACCCAGAACGAACTGGACGTGTTCTACCAGCCCAAGCTGTGCCTGCGCAGCGGTCGCCTGCTCGGCCTGGAGGCCCTGCTACGCTGGAACCACCCGGAGCGGGGCATGATCCGCCCCGACCAGTTCATCAGCGTGGCCGAGGAAACCGGGCTGATCATCCCCATCGGCAAGTGGATCGCGCGCCAGGCCTGCCGCATGAGCCAGCTGCTGAGCACCGAGGGCATGGGCAACCTGCAGGTGGCGATCAACCTGTCGCCCAAGCAGTTCTCCGACCCGGAGCTGGTCAGCTCGATCGCCAACATCCTCAAGGAAGAAGCCCTGCCGCCACACCTGCTGGAACTGGAACTGACCGAGGGCCTGCTGCTCGAAGCCACCGAGGATACCCACCGCCAGCTCGACGAGCTCAAGCAACTGGGCCTGACCCTGGCCATGGACGACTTCGGCACCGGCTACTCCTCGCTCAGCTACCTGAAGAAATTCCCGATCGACATCATCAAGATCGACCGCAGCTTCATCCACGAGATCCCGGACAACCAGGACGATATGGAAATCACCTCGGCAGTGGTGGCCATGGCTCACAACCTCAAGCTCAAGGTGGTGGCCGAAGGCATCGAGACCGCCGAACAGCTGGCGTTCCTGCGCCGCCACCGCTGCGACGTCGGCCAGGGCTACCTGTTCGACCGGCCGATCCCCGGCAGCGAGCTGATCGAAAAACTCAAGCGCTATCCGCGTGGCCCAATCGCCTGACAGCGGCGAAACACTCGGGCACACTACGGGTCTACCCCCTACACATCCTGCCTTGAAGAGGAACCGCCCATGGTCCTGCGCTCGGAGATTCTGGTGAACAAAAACGTACTGCCTGCCGCCGAACAGGCGCTGCCGGGTCGCGAGACCCCGATGACGCTGCCCGAGAAGCATTTCGTGTTCGAAGACACCCCGCTGCTGGGCCCGTTCTTCGAAGACGTCGATTTCGCGATCTTCGGCCTGGGCTGTTTCTGGGGCGCCGAGCGGCGCTTCTGGCAGCGTGAAGGTGTGGTCAGCACCGTGGTCGGCTACGCCGGCGGTTTCACCCCCAACCCCACCTACGAAGAAGTCTGCTCGGGCCTGACCGGCCACACCGAAGTGGTGCTGGTGGTGTTCGACAAGGCCAAGGTCAGCTACCAGGACCTGCTGACCATGTTCTGGGAGCTGCACAACCCCACCCAGGGCATGCGCCAGGGCAACGACGTCGGTACCCAGTACCGTTCGGCCATCTACTGCACCAGCCCCGAACAGCTGGAACTGGCCGAGGCCAGCAGGCAGGCCTACCAGGCCGAGCTGAACAAGGCCGGTTTCGGCCAGATCACCACCGAGATCGCCCAGGCACCGACCGTGTACTTCGCCGAGGCCTATCACCAGCAGTACCTGGCCAAGAACCCGAATGGCTACTGCGGCATCGGCGGCACTGGCGTGTGCCTGCCACCCAGCCTGCAAGGCAACTGAGGCCACGCCATGAGCACACCGAGCATGACCCTGTTCCATGCCGCCGCCTCGCCATTCGTGCGCAAGGTTCGCGTGCTGCTGCACGAGACCGGGCAGGCCGAGCGGGTAGCCCTGCATCCCGTCGACCTGAGCCCGATCAAGACCGATGCCGAGCTGAACCTGGGCAACCCGGCGGGCAAGATCCCGGCGTTGCGCCTGGAGGACGGCACGGTGCTGCATGACAGCCGCGTGATCGTCGAGTTTCTCGACCATCAGCATGTGGGCAACCCGCTGATCCCGCGCGAAGGCCCGGCGCGCTGGCGGCGCCTGACCCTGGCGTCGCTGGCCGATGCGATCATGGACGCGGCGGTGGTGGCGCGCTACGAGACCTTCCTGCGCCCTGAGGACAAGCGCTGGACGCCGTGGGTCGACGCCCAGCAGGACAAGATCCGGCGCGCGCTGGCGCACCTGGAAGACGAGCACCTGGCCGAACTGGCCTCGGTGTTCGACGTAGCGGCAATCGGGGTGGCCTGCGCGCTGGGCTACATCGACCTGCGCCTGCCGGACCTTGGCTGGCGCGAGCGCCAGCCGAACCTGGCAGCCTGGTATGCCGAGGTGAGTCAGCGCGAATCGATGCTAAAGACCGCCCCTTCTGTGGCCTGATCGGGCCTCATCACGGGTCAAGCTCACCCCCACAGATCTGCTGCTGCCCTTGAGGCTTGTACCGGACCTGTGGGAGCGGGCTTGACCCGCGATGAAGTCGACGCTGATCTCGGCAGCCCAGATCAACCTGATTTCCCCCACCATCACAGCCCCCAGCGTGCGTTCCTCTCTCAATCCGCTCATTTCAAGATCCCCTGCCCAACCTGATACCAGTCCAGGCGGCGTGTCAGCACCATGAACACCCCAAGCAGGCCGAACAGCAGCAACGAGCCCATCAGCAGCGCGTAGTCCTCGGCGCCCAGCAGCCCGTAGAGCATCGCGTACAGCACCAGCAAGCCCGCCGCAAACCCCAGCCCGCGCGCCAGGCTGCGCAGCACGTGGCACAGGTAGAAGCCGATCAGCAGCACGCAGCCGCCCGCCGACAGCGCATACGCCAACCCGAACCCCAGGTGCTCCGACAACGACAGCAACAGCAGGTAGAAGAACGCCAGGGCCACACCCACCAGCGCGTACTGGATCGGGTGCACGCTGAGGTTCTTGAGAATCTCGAACAGGAAGAACCCGGCAAAGGTCAGCGCAATGAACAGCAGCGCATACTTGATCGCCCGCTCGCTCTTGAGGTACTGGTCCACCGGGTCGACGAAGCTCACGCCGAAACTGCGCCCGTGAAAGTCGTCGCAGGCGTTGTTGACCACGCACTGGGTCAGCGCATCCTCCAGGTTGGTGGAGAAGAACGAGGTCTGCCAGCGTGCGCTGAAGCCGTGGGCGTCGATCTCGCGGCTGATGGGCAGGTAGTTGCCGATGAAGCTTGGATGCGGCCAGTTCGCCGCCATGTTCACCGTGGTGCTGCGCCCTACCGGCAGCACATGCAGGCGCCCGGTGCCCTGCAGGCTCAGGTCGAAGGCGTAGTCCAGGCGGGTCTCGGCGCGGCCGTCGAGGTCGGGCAGCGCCACGTGCACACCGCCGCCCAGCCAGCCCAGCCCCGTGCCCGCGGCGAAGGCCAGCGACTGGCCATTCACGTTCAGTTCCAGGCTCTTCTCGATACCGCGGATATCGCTGATGCCCACGGCCAGAAACGCCGGGTCGAAGCGGTAATCGTCGAAGTCTTCGGTGATGCCCCACTGCGCCGGCACCTTGAATTGCCCGCTGATGCGGTTGTCGGCGTGGAACAGGCGCGCCTGGTAGATGCCCCGCGAACGCAACTCGGTGTCGACCTTGGCGTCGACCTCCAGGGTTTCGGGCAGAAAGTACAGATGCCCGGCCACCGTGCTGGTCTGCTGCTGGGTGCTGCCATCCACGGTTTTCCAGGTGCGCTGGATCTTGCGGTACGGCACCACCAGCAGCGGCCCGCTGATCTGCTGGCTGTAGCTGGAGCTCTGGGCGATGTCCTCGACCACACTGTCGCGCTGCTGCTGGCGGTCCTGGATCAGGCCGCCGATCATCAGCAGGGGTATCAGCAGCAACACGATCAGAAAGGCGATGGCGCCCAGTTTGATGCTCAGGGTTCGGTTCATGGGCAATGGCTCCGGTTTCGATGGAGCCAGTCTGCCCGCCGTGCATGGAGCGGGTTGGGCGCTTGTGTGGAGTTATGTGGAGAGTGCGTGGAGCTCAGCCCAGCCGCTCGTTGGGCAGCCACAGGCGCACCCGCACGCCGTCCTCGACGTTGGCCACCTCCAGCGAGCCGCCATGCAGCTGCATCACTTCCTCGACGAAGTTCAGCCCAAGGCCTGTGCTCTTGCGCCCCGTGCCCGGGCGCGGCAGCGAGTAGAAGCGCTCGCTGAGCCGGCCCAGGGCATAGTCCGGTATCGCCGCCCCCTGGTTGTACAGGCTCAGCGCCAGCCGTGGGCCCCGTGTCTCCAGGTCGACCACCAGCAGACCGCCCGGCGGGGTGAAGTCCAGGGCGTTCTCCAGCAGGTTGCCGATGGCCTGGCGCAGCAGAAACGGCTCGCACAGCAGCCGCACGCTGGCCGGTACCCGCTGGCGCACCTGCAGGCCGGCGCTTTCGATGCGCGCGCTCTGGGCCAGTAGCACCTCGTCCACCAGCGCCGCCAGCGGCACCTGCTGCTGGTCTTCCAGGCCCTGGCGCTGCTCGACCTGGGCCAGGTCCAGCAGCCGCTCGATCAACTGCTGCATGCGCGCGCTCTCGCTTTCGATATTGCTGGCAAAGCGTTGACGCTGCTCGTCGCTCATCGGCCCCTGCAGCAGCTCGCTGGCCCCGCGAATCGCCGCCAGCGGGCTTTTCAGCTCGTGGGTCAGGGTATGCACGTAGCGCTCCACGTACGCCCTGCCCTCCAGCTGCGTGCGCATGCGCTCCACCGCACCGGCCAGTTGCGCCAGCTCGCCGCCGCGGTAATGCGGCAAGGCCACGCGTTCACCCTCGCTGACCGCCTGCGCATAGCGCGTCAGCCGACGCAGCGAGCGCGCCAGCCACCACGACAGCCCGGCGCCCACCAGCAGGCCCAGCACGATCAGGCCAAGGCCCAGGTTGAACAGGCGCCGCTCGGAGCGATCGATGTACGGCTGCAACGACTTGTTCGGCTTGGCCACGGTGACCACGCCGATGATCTTGCCGGCATCGATGATCGGCGCCGCCACGTGCATCACCGACGACTCCGGGTCGTCCGGATCGCTGCGGGTGGAGCGGGCGCCATACTCGCCGCGCAGGGTCAGGTACACGTCGTTCCAGCGCGAATAGTCCTGGCCCAGGGCTTCGCCGCTGGAGTCGAGCAACACCTTGCCGTTGGCGTCGGTGACGTAGATGCGGTGGTTGACCTCGTTCTTGGCCAGGCCCCAGATATCGGCCCTGGGCTGGCGCTTGCCGTAAGCCTTGAGCAGCTCGGGCAGCCGGCCCTGGCCGAGGGTGCCGGCCTTGACCTCGTCGCGCAGAATCTCGGCCAGCAGGTTGGCGGTGTCCACCAGGGTTTCCTCGGTGGACTGGCGCACACCCGGGCGCACCTGTTCGCGCACGGTGTTGAGGATGAAGTAGCCGGTCAGCCCGACGAACAGGAAGTACACCAGGAAGATGCGGATGCCCAGGCGCATCAGCTGTGCCCGGGGCTGTAGCTGTAGCCCAGGCCGCGGTGGGTCTGGATAGGTTCGGCGTCGGCCTGCACGGTGCGCAGCTTGGCGCGCAGGCTCTTGATGTGGCTGTCGACGTTGCGCTCGTAGCCGGCCTCGGCCGGCACGCCGGTGGCATCCAGCAGTTGTTCGCGGCTGAACACCCGTTCGGGTTGTTCGAGCAGGCATTGCAGCAGGCGAAATTCGTGCCGGGTGAGGTTGAGCGATTGACCGCGATAGCTGATCTGCAGGCGCTGGGAGTCGATGCTGAAGGGCGTCTCGGGGGCCTCGGGTCCGCTGCGCGGGGTCATGCGCTTGAGGATGGCGCGTACCCGCGCCGCCACTTCACGCGGGCTGAAGGGTTTGACCACATAGTCGTCGGCACCGATCTCCAGGCCCACCACGCGGTCGATCTCCCCATCGCGGGCGCTGAGGAACATCACCGGCACCTCGCTGAAGCGGCGCAGTTGGCGGCAGGTTTCGAAGCCGTTGATATCCGGCAGGCCGATATCGAGGATGATCAGGTCAGCCGGGCGCTGACGCTGCTGTTCCAGCGCGGCGCTGCCCAGGGTCACCCATTCGGTGCTGTGACCGTCGCCTTGCAGGGCAAAGATCAGGGTGTCGGCGATGGCCGCTTCGTCTTCGACAATCAGTATGTGGGGCATGGGCGGTGCAGGCCTGGCAGGTTTGGGTGCACTTGTAGGGGATTATCCCTCGACTGACAAGGCCCTGTCGCGGGTCAAGCCCGCTCCCACGGGAGAACGACGGCCCTTGTGGGAGCGGGCTTGAGCCGCGATGGATTCAACTCAGCATTCAGGCTTGCCCGCCGTAAACCGACGCGCCGGGTTCACCGCCGCGCCGAACTCGCGCAGCGCCTTGGCCCCGATCAGCAGCGGGTAGTTGAAGCTGCTGCGGTCGGTCAGGTTGACCTCCACCGTGCGCTTGACGTCGCCCAGGCACAACTCCAGCTCCACCACCGGACGCTTGGCCGGGTCGGGTGCTTCGCCGTCCTCGTCTTCATCGGCGCGGCTCTTGATCTTGCTGATGCGCGCCACCTTGTGTTCATACACCTTGCCGTCGGCATCCTTGGTCGCCAGGCGGAACCGTACCCAGTCCTCACCATCGCGCTTGAATCGCTCGATGTCCTTGGCCGACAGCGACGCGGTCAGCGCGCCGGTGTCCATTTTGGCCTTGAACGTCTGGTCGAGGTCCGCCACGCCAATGTATTCATAACGGCCATACAGGGTCGGCTCGGCGGCCATCACCGGCAAGGCCAGCAGGGAAAGCAGTGCAAGTACGGATTTCACCGGGTCAGCTTCCTTGAGAAAAGTCTGTGTTTAGACTGCCGCAGCAGCATAGGTTCGTCGCCACAGGGTATTCAACACAATGTGAAACATTTGTCCGCGCCGTGGGCTGCCCAGAATTTGGCCTGAACCGAATCCCTGCTTATCATGGCCGACCGCCTAACCGAAAATCAGAGTTTTCTTATGCGCCGCCTGCTTACCGGCAGTCTTGTGACCCTGCTGCTCTTGCTCAACACCCTGGTGCTGATCGGCCCGTTGCTGGTCTTCGCCCTGCTCAAGCTGGTACTGCCCGGCCGCTACCGCGACTACGCCTCGTGGGCGGTGATGTGGATCGCCGAGACCTGGGCCGAGATCGACAAGCTGATCTTCGCCCTGTGCATCCCCACCCGCTGGGACGTGCGCGGCGCCGCCGACCTGCGCCTGGACACCTCCTACCTGATGGTCAGCAACCACCAGAGCTGGGTGGATATTCCCGCGCTGATCCAGGTGTTCAACCGGCGCATTCCGTTCTTCAAGTTCTTCCTGAAAAAGGAACTGATCTGGGTGCCGTTCCTGGGCCTGGCCTGGTGGGCGCTGGACTACCCGTTCATGAAGCGCTACAGCAAGGCCTTCCTCGAACGCCACCCGCACCTCAAGGGCCAGGACCTGGAGATCACCAAGGCCGCCTGCGAGCTGTTCAAGCGCCAGCCGGTGACCGTGGTCAACTACCTCGAAGGCACCCGCTTCACCCCGGCCAAGCGCGATGCCCAGGGCTCGCCGTTCCGCCACCTGCTCAAGCCCAAGGCCGGCGGCGTGGCGTTCGTGCTCGCCGCGCTGGGCGAACAGCTCGACGCCCTGCTCGACGTGACCCTGGTGTACCCCGGCGACACCGCGCCGGGGTTCTGGGACCTGGTCAGCGGTGCAGTGCCGCGGGTGATCGTGGAAATCCAGGTACGCGCACTGGACCCGGCCCTGTGGCGCGGCGACTACGAGAACGACCCGCAATTCCGGCGCAGCGTACAGGACTGGGTCAACCAGCTGTGGCACGACAAGGACGCGCGCATCGAGCAACTGCGCCAGGAGCTGCGCCGCTAGCCGATGATCGCGTGGGGCACGAAGCGGCTGCTGTCCTTGGTGATCAGCGAGTTGTCCTCGCGAATGCCGATGCCTGCCGGCTGATCGCCAACCACCCAGCTGCCGATCACCGTGTGGCTGCCGGCAAACCGTGGCAAGGCATGAAACTGCTGGATCACGTGGGGGCCACTGCCATACGGCCCCTCCTCCTTCACCCGCTGCCCGTCAGGGGTATGAATCTCCACATTCGCCCCCTCCCGCGAGAAGAACGGCTTGCGCACCCACCCCGGCGCCAGCGGCCGTTCGGGCGTGGCGTCGATGAATGCGGGCAGCAGGTTCGGGTGCCCTTCGTGCTGCTCCCACAGCAGCGCCAGCATGCCCTTGTTCGACAGCAGCGCCTTCCAGGGCGGCTCGACGAACAGCGTGCCGCTGCCGGCAATCGCCGGGCCGTAGCGGTCGTGGAACATGTCTTCCCAGGGGTAGAGCTTGAACAGGCTGGGGATCGGCGCCCCACTGCGGTCGATGAAACGCCCGGCCGGGTTCAGGCCGATGTCTTCCACATCGATCAGGCGTGTATCGAGCCCGGCAGCGGTGGCAATGTCGCACAGGTACTGCACCGTGCCACGATCCTCCAGCGAGTCCCTGACCGAGGCAAAGTAGAACGGCGTGGCAAAGGTGTTGGCGCCGAACACCTGGCCGAGTTTCTCTTCAAGGCTGTTGAACTGGTCGGCATCGGCCGGCAGTACACCGCGCTGCATCTGCTGCTCAAGCCACAGGTACTGGAAGAAGCCGGCCTCGTACAGCGAGGTGGGTGTGTCGTAGTTGGCTTCCAGCAGCTTGGCCGGGCCATGGCCGTCGTAGCTCAGGTCCATGCGCCCGTAGAAATGCGGGTGCCCGTCGCGCCATGAGCGGCGGATCAGGTCGCGGTAGTCACGCGGGATGGCCAGGCGGTCGAGCAGCTCTTCGCTGTCCACTGCCCGCGCCACCAGGTCCATGCACAGCTCGTGCAACTGGCGGGTGGGTTCTTCGAGGTCGTCCTCGATCTGGCGCAGGGTGAACTGGTAGCACGCCGACTCGTCCCAGTACGGCTCGTCGCCGAAGGTGTGGAACCTGAAGCCGTAGTGTTCGGCGGTGGCTTTCCAGTCCGCGCGCGGGGTGCAGGCAATACGTTTCATCGCCCGCCCTCAGGAACCGAAACCGAAGCCGCCACGGCCTGGTACATGGGCCGCGAAGCC
The DNA here is from genome assembly GCF_024261405.1 of Pseudomonas sp. FBF18. Classification (NCBI taxonomy): domain Bacteria; kingdom Pseudomonadati; phylum Pseudomonadota; class Gammaproteobacteria; order Pseudomonadales; family Pseudomonadaceae; genus Pseudomonas; species Pseudomonas sp. FBF18. The sequence goes on from NZ_QKRS01000012.1 coordinate 125,634, forward strand.
GGGGTGGCTGCCCACCGTCCAGGGCCGTGCCGAGGCCATGAAGCGCGCCGGCAGCACCGACGCATGGGCATCGGCACCAGCCCCGCCGTTGAAACGGCTGGACGGCGTGTGGTCCTCGACCAGCCCGGCATACTGGTTGCCGCTGTTGACCTGGTCGGTCAGCGAGCTGGCCCTGAACCCTTCGCGCCCTTCACGCTCGTGGTAGATCGCCTCCGACAGGTAGCGCGGCTCGACATTGACGTAGTCGTAGCGGCCACCGCCGCCGCCATACACGGCCGACGAGGTGGTGCTGGAGGTCTGGTTCAGCCCGTCGTCATACACCTGGCGCTCGGTGGTCAGGGCGAAGCCTTGCATGCGCGGCATGTGAAAGCTCGCGCCCTGACCTGGCTCGCACTGCTCGAAGCTGGCCAGGCAGTCTTCCAGGCGGGTGAAGCGTGGGGCGTTGGCGTCGTGGTGCTGGCGGGCGACGTTCCAGGCGTTGTCGCACACCGAACGGCTTACCCCGGCCAGGGCGCAGCTGTCGACGTCCTGGTAACGCTTGACCTCGCTGACCACGCGGGTGGCGCTGCGATCACTGTCACAGGCGGCCAGCGCCAGCGGCAGGCTGCCCAGGGCAATCAGCCGAATGCTCGTGCTGCGTTTCATGGCTGTGCTCCGCTGTCAGGCCGCTGGGGTCATGCACGCGGCATTGAGCATGCCGATGCCGATGGCCACGGCAGCCAGCAGGATGGCGGCCGCGTTTTCCTGACGGCGGATACGCTCGTCCATGCCCTTGACCACCACGCTGACCACCACGAACGCGAGCAACTGCACGGCGCCGGCGATCACCGACCACAGCAGGAAGTCGAGCAGCGAGATCGAATGGGAGATGGCCCCGGACACGGGGATGGCGAAACCCAGCAGCGCACCGCCCAGGGCGATGGCGGCAGCGCTGTTGCCTTCGCGGATCAGGGCAAATTCGTTGTAGGGGGTCAGGCGGGTATAGATGAACGCATAGAGTGCGAACAGCACGGCGGCGCCGGCCATGTAGAACAGAAAACCCAGCACGGCATCGGCCGGCAGGGACATCTTCAGGGCATCCATGAACATCGGGGTCGCACTTCCTTGCTTGAACGGGGCGGGACGTATACCACACCGCCCCGCCTCGGCAAACCGCCGGCTTACACCGAAGGCACGGCGGCCGGGGTGCCCCAGATGCCGCCCAGGCTCTGCAGCAGCGAACCGGCCACGCCCTGCTGGCCCAGGTACTGCAGGATCAGCGGGGCGAACTGGGCGATCATGCCGGTGTTCATGCCCAGGGCGCCGAAGGCGTTGTTCAGGTCGTCGGTGTCCTTGACGTTGCCCAGTGCGTTGCTCAGGGCCGAGGAATTGCCGCTCTTGCCGAGCAACTCGCCCAGGCCGCTGAGGCCGCCCAGGGCATTGTCGCCGGACAGCAGGTCAAGGCCGGGCACGGCCTTGCTCAGTTGCGAGTAGTCGCTGCTGCTGAGCTGATGCCTGGCCAGGCCCAGCAGCGCGCCGGTGCCGCCGATGGCCTGTTCGGGGGTGATATCGAGTTGGTCGCCCAGGGTATTGAGCAGGTTGGCCGAGGGGGCCGGGGCTTGAACGGCAGCGTCCTGCTGTTTGTTGCCTTGCATGGCAGACACGGCGTTGGCGGCATCGTTGAGATTGAAGGCCAGGGCCGAGGTGGTGGCGAGTGCCAGCAGGGAGAGCAGTGCGAAACGTTTCATGGGGCGGACCTCGTAGGAAAGCGAGGTTTCGACCCGTATCTGCGGCGAATGTTCCGCCGTCATCGCCTGTAGGAGCCGGCCTTGCCGGCGAAAGCAGCACCGCGATATCCAGGGGTACGCGGTGGCCGCTTTCGCCAGCAAGGCTGGCTCCTGCAACAGAATGGCAACCCGCCCTAGGGCAAGGCGTACGCAATCACGTAATCACCCCGATCCGGCGACTGACGCGCACCGCCAGCACTGATCAGGATGTATTGCTTGCCGGTCTTGGGCGACACGTAGGTCATCGGCCCCGACTGGCTGCCCACCGGCAGACGCGCCTTCCAGATCTCGTTGCCGTTGCCGGAGTCGAACGCACGCAGGTAGAAGTCCTGGGTGCCGGCAAAGAACAGCAGGCCCGACTGGGTCGACAGCGAAGCGCCCAGGGTCGGCATGCCGATCGGGATCGGCAGGTGCATGCGGATGCCCAGCGGCCCGGTGTCCTGCACGGTACCGACCGGCACCTGCCACATCAGTTTCCTGGTCTTCAGGTCGATGGCCGACATGGTGCCGAACGGCGGCCTCTGGCACGGAATACCGGCCGCGGACAGGAAGCGCTGGCGCATCGCGCCATACGGCGTACCGTCCTGCGGCACCACACCCATCTCGATGCCGCTGGCACCTTTGGGAATGTCTGCACGCGGGATCATGTAGTTGGCCAGGCCCAGACGCATGTCGTTGACGAACATGTAGTTGCTGGTCGGGTCGACCGACACGCTACCCCAGTTCATGCCACCCAGCGACCCGGGGAACTGCAACGCCGGGTCCAGCCCTGGCGGGGTGTACACACCCTCGTGGCGCATGCCCTTGAACGAGATGCGGCACAGCAACTGGTCGAACGGGGTCGCGCCCCACATGTCCGACTCTTTCAGGGTCTGGTTGCCGATCGACGGCATCTCTACCGAGAACGGCTGGGTCGGCGAATAACGCTCGCCCGGCACGTTGCCCTGGGGCACCGGCTTCTCTTCGACCTTGGCAATCGGCACGCCGGTTTCACGGTTGATCACGAAGATCTCGCCCTGCTTGGTCACCTGGGCCAGCGCCGGTTGCACGCCACCCTTGTCATCCGGGATGTCGTACAGCAGCGGCTGGGCCGGCAGGTCGAAGTCCCACAGGTCGTGGTGGGTGGTCTGGAAGTGCCAGCGCACCTGGCCGTTCTTCACGTCCAGCGCCACGATCGAGGAGCTGTACTTGTCGTCCAGTTCGGTACGGGTGCCGGCGAAGAAGTCCGGGGTGGCGTTGCCGGTCGGCAGGTACACCAGGCCCAGCTTGGCGTCATAGGACATCGCCGACCACACGTTGGGCGTGCCACGGGTGTAGGTCTGGCCTTCGGGCGGACGCTTGGTGATGTTCGGGTTGCCCGGGTCCCAGGCCCAGGCCAGCTCGCCGGTCCGCACGTCATAGGCACGCACCACGCCCGGCGGTTCGCCGGTGGAGAAGTTGTCGGCCACGCGGCCACCGACGATCACCACATCGCCGGCCACCAGCGGGGTGGAGGTCTGCTGGTAGTAGCCCGGCTTGATCTCGCCCATGTCGACGCTCAGGTCGACCACGCCGTTATCGCCAAAGTCGGCACATGCTTCGCCGTTTTCGGCGTTGATCGCGATCAGGCGGGCATCACCGGTGGGCAGGAACAGGCGCTTGGCGCAGGCCTGCGGGCCGGCGTCGGCGGCCAGCGGGATTTCGGAGTAGCCCAGGCCACGGCAGCGCTGCCAGTTCGGCGCGCTGCCCTTGGGGTCGAACATCCAGCGCTGCTTGCCGGTGTCCACGTCCAGGGCGAAGACCTTGCCGTAGGCGGTGCAGGAATACAGGGTGTCGCCGATCTGCAGCGGCGTGTTCTGGTCTTCGGCACCGGCGCCGGTGCTTTGCGGCACGTCACCGGTATGGAAGGTCCAGGCCACCTGCAGCTTGTCGACGTTGCCCTTGTTGATCTGGTCCAGCGCGGCAAAGCGGTTGCCGGCGGTGGTGTTGCCCCAGTGCGCCCAGTCCTTCTGCTCGGTGCCCGGCTTGACCGGCTGCACCGCAGGCTCGCTGCTGGCGGTGACCACGTGGGTGGGCACGAACATGTAGCCCAGGGTGGCGACCACGCCAACGGCCAGCACACCGGCCACCGCGAACGCGCCACGCCCGGCCGCACGACCGTCGGCGCGTTGCAGGCTCGGGAACACCAGCGCGATGACCAGGCCGATCACGGCAAAGGTCAGTACCCGCGAGACCAGCGGCCAGAAGTCCAGGCCGGCATCCCACACCGCCCAGATCGCGGTGAGTACCAGGGCCACCGCGTACAGCCAGGCGCCCGACGGCTTGCGCCGCGCGATCAGCACACCGCTGACCAGCATCGCCAGGCCCATCAGAAGGAAGTACCAGCTACCACCGAGGCTGCTCAGGTACGCACCGCCCCCTGCCAGCACCAGGCCGATCAGGGCGATCAGGATGCCCAGACCTCCCAGCAGCCACTTTGCGGTGCCCGGAGCACCTGCCTGTTCGTTCATGTGATTACCGTCCTAAACGTAGTGAAAAACCACCGTCAACAGTTGGCCGACCCAATCCCGAGCATAGTCGGCGCATTTAGGTAGCTTGCTTGTTAACCAGTTAGTACGTTTAAGGGTAACAAAAAATTGCGGGCTACTGCGACAATTTGTCTGTCAGCCCGGCTTCAGGGGCCTGAAACCGGGTAGACATTGGTCTTACGCTGCGCTGAACAGCGTGTGCGGGTCGATCACGAATTTCTTCGGCACGCCGGCATCGAACTCGCCGTAGCCCTCGGGCGCCTGATCCAGGCTGATGACCTGCACGCCGACCACCTCGGCGATGTTGATGCGGTCCCACATGATGGCCTGCATCAGGGCGCGGTTGTACTTCATCACCGGGGTCTGCCCGGTGTGGAAGCTGTGGGACTTGGCCCAGCCCAGGCCGAAACGGATGCTCAGGCTGCCCATCTTGGCTGCGGCATCCACCGCGCCCGGGTCTTCGGTCACGTACAGGCCGGGGATGCCGATCTTGCCGGCGACCCGCACCACCCCCATCAGCGAGTTGAGCACCGTGGCCGGCGCTTCGTGCTGGGCCCCGGCATGCCCGTGGCCACGGGCTTCGAAGCCCACCGCATCGACCGCGCAGTCCACCTCCGGCTCGCCCAGCAGGTTGGCGATCTGTTCGTGCAGCGGGGTGTCCTGGGACAGGTCGGCGACCTCGAAGCCCTGGGCCTTGGCATGGGCCAGACGTACCGGGTTCACATCACCGATGATCACCACCGCCGCGCCCAGCAGCCGCGCCGAGGCGGCAGCGGCCAGGCCGACCGGGCCGGCACCGGCCACGTACACCGTGCTGCCGGGGCCGACACCTGCGGTGACCGCACCGTGGTAGCCGGTGGGCAGGATGTCGGAGAGGCAGGTCAGGTCGCGGATCTTCTCCATGGCCTTGTCGCGGTCGGGCAGCTTGAGCAGGTTGAAGTCGGCGTAGGGCACCAGCACATATTCGGCCTGCCCGCCGGTCCAGTCGCCCATGTCGACATAGCCGTAGGCGCCGCCGGCGCGGGCCGGGTTGACGCTCAGGCACACGCCGGTGTGTTGTTCCTTGCACGAGCGGCAGCGCCCGCAGGCCACGTTGAACGGCACCGAGACCAGGTCGCCCAGTTGCAGGTTCTCGACGTCACGGCCTTTCTCGATGACCTCGCCGGTGATTTCGTGCCCCAGCACCAGGCCGGTCTGGGCGGTGGTACGACCGCGCACCATGTGCTGGTCGGAGCCGCAGATATTGGTGGAGACCACCCGCAGGATCACGCCGTGTTCGATCTTGCGCCCACGTGGGTCCTGCATTTTGGGATAGGGGATTGTTTGCACCTCGACCTTGCCTGCGCCCAGGTACACCACACCACGATTGCCAGACATGCTTTCACCTCGCTCGATTGTTGTTATGTCGCGCTGAATGTTCTGTCCGTCTTTCGGGCCTCATCGCGGGTCAAGCCCGCTCCCACAGTCCCTGTGGGAGCGGGCTTGACCCGCGATGCGCCCGCTACAGCACCACCGTGCGATTGGCGTTCAAAAACACCCGCCGCTCGATGTGATACCCCACCGCCCGTGCCAACGTCAGGCATTCGATATCGCGCCCGCGGGCGATCAGGTCTTCAGGGTAGTGGCTGTGATCCACGGCTTCCACGCCCTGGGCAATGATCGGGCCCTCGTCCAGGTCGTTGTTGATGTAATGCGCCGTGGCCCCCACCAGCTTCACGCCCTTGTTGTAGGCCTGGTGATACGGCTTGGCGCCCTTGAACCCCGGCAGCAGCGAGTGATGGATGTTGATCGCCCAGCCATCCAGGCGTCGGCACAGCTCCGGCGACAGCACCTGCATGTAGCGCGCAAGGATCACCAGCTCGGCGCCGGACGCCTCGATCACCTGCAGCACCTTGCGCTCCTGCGCCGGCTTGTCCTGCGGGTCGAGGGCAAAGTGGTAATAGGGGATGCGGTGCCAGTGCGCCAGCGGCTCCAGGTCCGGGTGGTTGGAAATCACCGCCACCACGTCCATCGCCAGCTGGCCGATGCGCTGGCGGTACAGCAGGTCGTTGAGGCAATGATCGGCCTTGGACACCATGATCACCACCTTGGGCCGGTGCCTGGGCGCAGTCAGCTCGAAGGTCATGCCGAACGCTTCGCCACGGGCGGCCAGGCCTGCGCGAAAAGCCTGCTCGTCGAATGCCTCGGGCTGGCGAAACTCCACCCGTATGAAGAACCGCGCCGACAGCCGGTCATCGAACGAATGATGCTCGGTGACGTAGCACTGCTGCTCGTACAGGTAGCGCGTCACCGCGTCCACCGTACCCAGCAGGCTGGGGCAGTCGGCGGTAAGGATCCAGGTGTCCGGCGCACGGCTCATGAGGCGATGCTCAGGCCATGTTCGGCGCAGGCATCCTGCAGCCACAGCCACCAGTAGTCGCTGAAGCTGCGCCGGATCAGCAGCTCCCAGGTGTCCTCGCCGGTGCGCCGGATCACCAGCTGGGACTTGGCGAACACCGTGCCCACCGCCTTGCCCACCGGGAAGTTGTTGGGGTGCACGTCGTAGCTGGTGGACTTCATCAGCACCTCGCGCACCCTGGGCCCGCTCAGTTCGAGCAGGGTCTGTCCGCCGCTGACGTTGACCACCTGGATGTGTTGCCCGTCGAGGGCTTCGCGCAGCTTCTGCTCGGCGGCCAGCTCCTCGCCACCGGGCACGATCAGCAGCCACTCGTCGGGGCCCATCCACTGCAGCGAGGTCTCGCCACTGGCGACCACGGTGAGTGCGACCGGCAGTTCCAGGCCCAGCGCCTGTTGCACGCCGCTGACGAAAGCCGGGTCGTGGGCGTTGCCGCGCAAGGTCAGGTGGCCGAGGAACTTCTTCTCGCGCAGGGTCACGCCGGGGTTCTTGCGGCCCTTGCCGACCAGGCTGGGCAGGTCGGCGTGATGCAGGGGTGATTCGGCCCTGGCGTCAGTCTCGGGGCGTTGCGGGTAGACGTTGATTGCGCTCATTACATACCTGCCTTGAATTCAGTAGTGCTGTGATCTCTTTGTAGGAGCCGGCCTTGCCGGCGAAGCCCGTGACCCGGTTGCAACCCGGTGCGCGGTGGTCGCTTCGCCAGCAAGGCTGCTCCTGCAACCATCAGATGTTCTGCCGCTCACCCTTCGGATCAAAGAACACCGAGGCGCAGATCTCGGCCTCGATCACGCTGCCATCGGCCTGCGGCGAAAACACCCGCTCGCCCATGCGTTTGAGCCCGCCCTTGACCACCCCCATGGCAAACGAATAGCCCAGCGAGTTGCTCGCGTAGCTCGAGGTCACGTGCCCCACCATGTCCATCGGAATCGGCTGTTTGGGGTCCAGCACCAGCTGCGCGCCCTCGGGCAACCACTGGCTCGGGTCCACCGGCTTGAGCCCCACCAGCTGCTTGCGGTTCTCGCGCACGCAGTCTTCCCGGTTCATGCCGCGCCAGCCGATCCACGAGAACGGCTTGGTGCGCCCCACGCACCAACCCATGTTCAGGTCGTCCGGGGTCATCGAGCCGTCGGTGTCCTGGCCAACAATGATGAAACCCTTCTCGGCGCGCAGCACGTGCATGGTCTCGGTGCCATAGGGGGTGAGGTTGTACGCCTTGCCGGCGGCGACGATCTGCTCCAGCACGCCCATCGCGTAATTGGCCTGCACGTTCACTTCATACGACAGCTCGCCGGTGAACGAGATGCGGAACACCCGCGCCGGCACCCCGCCCACCAGGCCCTCCTTCCAGCTCATGAACGGGAAGGCGTCCCTGTCCAGGTCGATGTCGGTCACTTCAGCCAGCAGCTTGCGGCTGTTGGGCCCCGACAGGGTCAGCGTGGCCCAGTGGTCGGTGACGGAGGTGAAGTACACCTTCAGCTCTGGCCATTCGGTCTGCTGGTAGATCTCCAGCCATTGCAGCACCCGCGCCGCGCCGCCGGTGGTGGTGGTCATCAGGAAGTGGTTGTCGCCCAGGCACGCGGTCACGCCATCGTCGAAAACCATGCCGTCTTCCTTGCACATCAGGCCGTAGCGCGCCTTGCCCACGTCGAGCTTGGTCCAGGCGTTGGTGTAGATGCGGTTGAGGAACTCACGGGCGTCCGGGCCCTGGATGTCGATCTTGCCCAGGGTCGAGGCATCCAGCAGGCCGACGCTGTCGCGCACCGCCTTGCATTCGCGGGCCACCGCCGCCTGCAGGTCTTCGCCGCCGCGGGGGAAATACCACGGGCGCTTCCACTGGCCGACGTCCTCGAACTCGGCGCCGTTCTTCACATGCCAGGCATGCAGCGCGGTGAAGCGCACCGGCTCGAACAGGTGGCCGCAATGGCGCCCGGCCACCGCGCCGAAGGTCACCGGCGTGTAGTTGGGGCGAAACATGGTGGTGCCCATCTGCGCAATGCCGATGCCCAGCGAGCGTGCGGCGATCGCCAGCCCGTTGATGTTGCCCAGCTTGCCCTGGTCGGTGCCGAACCCCAGCGCGGTGTAGCGCTTGACGTGCTCCACCGACTCGAAGCCTTCGCGGGTGGCCAGTTCGATGGCGGCCGCAGTCACATCGTTCTGCTGGTCGACGAACTGCTTGGGTGCCCGCGCGGTGTTGCGGTCATGGGGCACCTGGAACAGCGCCACGGTAGGCTCCTCCGGACGCACCAGCACCTTGGGCAGAACGCCCTCCACTGCCTTGAAACCGGCCTCGGTGGCCGCACGCACGCCGCCTTCGAACCCGTCGGCCAGCGCATCGCCCAGGGCGAACACGCCATTGACGCCACCCACGCACACGCGCTTCTGCGGCGCGTCGCCGGGCACGAAGCCGAGAATGTCGTCGCGCCACAGCGGCTTGCCGCCCAGGTGCGAAGCCAGGTGCACCACCGGGCTGTAGCCGCCCGACGTCGCCACCAGGTCGCAGTCCAGCCATTCGCCGGGGCTGGTGACCTGGTGTGCGGCCACGTCGATGGCTGCCACCCGCGCTGCCGTCACATGCTTGCTGCCGCGCGCCTCGATCACCGCGCTGGAGGTGAGGATGCGAATGCCCTTGGCACGTGCCTCCTCCACCAGCGAGCCACGCGGGTTGTGCCGCGCATCGGCGACCGCGACCACCTTGAGCCCGGCGTCGTGCCAGTCCAGCGCCACGCGATAGGCGTGATCGTTGTTGGTCGACAGCACCAGCTTGCGCCCCGGCGCCACGCCATAACGGCGCACGTAGGTAGATACCGCGCCGGCGAGCATGTTGCCCGGCACATCGTTGTTGCCGTACACCAGCGGCCGCTCGTGGGCACCGGTGGCCAGCACCACACGCCCGGCGCGCACACGGTGCATGCGCTGGCGCACCTGGCCGATGGGTGCGCGGTCGCCCAGGTGATCGGTGAGGCGCTGGTGGATCGTGAGGAAGTTGTGGTCGTGGTAGCCGTTGACCGTGGCCCGCGCCAGCAAGGTGACCTCGGGCATGCCCTGCAGCTCGTCGATCACCTTGGCCACCCACTCGGCGGCGGGCTGGCCGTCGAGGGTTTCGCGGGTATCGAGCAGGCTGCCGCCGAACTCCTCCTGCTCGTCGGCCAGGATCACTCGCGCCCCGCTGCGCCCGACTGCCAGTGCCGCAGCCAGCCCGGCGGGGCCTGCGCCCACCACCAGCACATCGCAGTGGTGGTTCATGTAGTCGTAGCTGTCCGGGTCGTTTTCCAGCGGCGAACGGCCCAGGCCCGCGGCCTTGCGGATGTACTTCTCGTAGGTCATCCAGAACGACTGCGGGTACATGAACGTCTTGTAGTAGAACCCCGGCGGCATCAGCTTGCCGCCGACCTTGCCGAGGATGCCCATCACGTCGGTGTTCACGCTGGGCCAGCCGTTGGTGCTGGTGGCCACCAGCCCGGCGTACAGCGCCTGCTGGGTAGCGCGCACGTTGGGTACCTGGGTGGCCTCGCTGGCACCGATCTGCAGGATCGCGTTGGGCTCTTCGCTGCCGGCGGCGATGATGCCGCGTGGGCGCGAGTACTTGAAGCTGCGCCCCACGATGTCGACGCCATTGGCCAGCAGCGCGGCGGCCAGGGTGTCGCCCTGGTAGCCCTGGTAGCGCTGGCCGTTGAAGGTGAAGTCGAGGACCTGGCTGCGGTCGATACGACCGCCGTTGGGCAGACGATAGCGCTGGCTCATACCTTTTCTCCCTGGCCGGTGACAGCCAGCTGCGGGACGTTTTCCTGGGCGCGCGCCTGGGGCCTGGCACCAATCGGATAGGTTTCGAGAATCTCGTAGGTCACGGTGTCGCGGGTGGCGTTGAAGTACTGGCGGCAGCCCGCGGCATGGATCCACAGCTCGTGGTGCAGGCCGCGCGGGTTGTCACGAAAGAACAGGTAGTCGCCCCACTGCTCGTCGGTGCAGGCATTCGGGTCCAGCGGGCGCGGAATGTGCGCCTGGCCGGCGGCATGGAATTCTTCCTCGGAGCGCAGCTCGCCGCAGTGGGGACAGAAGATGTGCAACATGGAGTGTCTCCTGTTAGTGGGCGACAGCGGCAGCGCCGTGCTCGTCGATCAGGGCGCCGTTATGGAAACGGTCGATGGAAAACGGCTTGGCCAGTGCATGCATCTCGCCGGTGGCCAGGCTCGCGGCGAACACGTGGCCCGAGCCCGGCGTGGCCTTGAAACCGCCAGTGCCCCAGCCGCAGTTGAAGAACATGTTCGCCACCGGGGTCTTGGAGATGATCGGGCAGGCGTCCGGGGTGGTGTCGACGATGCCGCCCCACTGGCGGTTCATGCGCACCCGCGACAGGATCGGGAACATCTCGACGATGGCCTGCAGGGTATGTTCGATCACCGGGTACGAACCGCGCTGGCCGTAGCCCACCCAGCCGTCGATGCCGGCGCCGATCACCAGGTCGCCCTTGTCCGACTGGCTGATGTAGCCGTGCACCGCGTTGGACATAATCACGCTGTCGATGATCGGCTTGAGCGGCTCGGACACCAGTGCCTGCAGCGGGTGCGACTCGATGGGCAGGCGAAAGCCGGCCAGCCTGGCCATGTGCCCGGAGTTGCCGGCGGTGACCACGCCCACGCGCCGCGCACCGATGAAGCCCTTGTTGGTCTCGACGCCGACCACCGCGCCGTTTTCCTTGCGAAAGCCGATCACCTCGGTCTGCTGGATCAGGTCCACGCCCAGAGCATCGGCGGCACGCGCATAGCCCCAGGCCACGGCATCGTGACGCGCCACGCCGCCGCGGCGCTGCACGGTGGCGCCGAGAACCGGATAACGGGTGTTCCTGGAGCAGTCCAGGTGCGGGATCTCGTCGGCCACCTGCTTGCTGTTCAGCAGTTCGCCGTCCACGCCGTTGAGCCGGTTGGCGCTGACCCGGCGCTCGGAGTCGCGCATGTCCTGCAGGGTGTGGCACAGGTTGTAGACCCCGCGCTGGGAGAACATGACGTTGTAGTTGATGTCCTGGGACAACCCCTCCCAGAGCTTCATCGCGTGCTCATAGAGGTGCGCCGACTCGTCCCACAGGTAGTTGGAGCGCACGATGGTGGTGTTGCGCGCGGTGTTGCCGCCGCCCAGCCAGCCCTTCTCGACCACCGCCACATTGGTGATGCCGTGCACCTTGGCCAGGTAGTAGGCGGTGGCCAGGCCGTGCCCGCCGCCGCCGACGATGACCACGTCGTAGACCTTCTTCGGGGTGGGCGTGCGCCACATGCGCTGCCAGTTCTCGTGGTGGCTGAGCGAGTGCTTGAAAAGGCCGAAGCCCGAATAGCGTTGCATGGTCTGTTACTCCACTCAGCGGTAAACCGGAAAATCCGCACACAGTGCCGACACGCTCCTGGCCACGTCGGCCTCGACATCGGCATCGCCCAGGTGGTCGAGGATGTCGCAGATCCAGCCGGCCAGCTCCGTGCACTGGGCCACCTTGAAGCCACGGCTGGTGACGGCCGGGGTGCCGATGCGCAGGCCCGAGGTGACGAACGGCGACTGCGGGTCGTTGGGCACGGCGTTCTTGTTGACGGTGATGTGGGCGCGCCCCAGGGCGGCATCGGCGTCCTTGCCGGTCAGGCCCTGGCGGATCAGGCTGACCAGGAACAGGTGGTTGTCGGTGCCACCGGACACCACGTCGAAACCACGCTCGATGAACACCGCAGCCATCGCCCGGGCGTTGTCGATCACCTGTTGCTGGTAAGCCTTGAAGCCGGGCTCCAGGGCCTCCTTGAAGCACACCGCCTTGGCCGCGATCACATGCATCAGCGGGCCGCCCTGCCCGCCGGGGAACACCGCGGCGTTGAGTTTCTTTTCCAGCGCTTCGTTGGCCCTGGCCAGGATCAGCCCGCCACGCGGGCCACGCAGCGTCTTGTGGGTGGTGGTGGTGACCACGTCGGCATAGGGCAGCGGGTTGGGATACAGGCCCGCCGCGACCAGCCCGGCGACGTGGGCCATGTCGACGAACAGGTAGGCGCCGACCTTGTCGGCGATCTGGCGAAAGCGTGGGAAATCGAGGGTTTTGCTGTAGGCCGAAAACCCGGCAATGATCATCTTCGGCTGGTGCTCGACGGCCAGGCGCTCGACCTCGTCGTAGTCGATCAGGCCGGTGCGGGTATCGATGCCGTATTGCACGGCGTTGTACAGCTTGCCGCTGAAACTGACCTTGGCACCGTGGGTGAGGTGGCCGCCGTGGGCCAGGCTCATGCCCAGCACGGTGTCGCCGGCCTGCAGCAGGGCCAGGTACACCGCGGCGTTGGCCTGGCTGCCGGAGTGCGGCTGGACGTTGGCATAGTCGGCGCCGAACAGCTGCCTGGCACGATCGATGGCCAGTTGCTCGACCTTGTCCACGTGCTCGCAGCCGCCGTAGTAGCGCTTGCCCGGGTAGCCTTCGGCGTACTTGTTGGTCAGGCCGCTGCCCTGGGCCTGCATCACGCGCTTGCTGGTGTAGTTTTCCGAGGCGATCAGTTCGATGTGGTCTTCCTGGCGCTGTTCCTCGGCGTTGATCGCCGCCAGCAGTGCATCGTCGTAACCCTGGATCTGGTCGTGCTTGGTGAACATCGCATCTCTCCCGGCAGTGGCATGGACAGCGCCCTTTGGCTGCGATGGTAGGGCTGGCGCGGGCCGTCCAGATGCCTGCGCACGCCACGCAAAGGTGCGTTTACGACATGGGCCTTGTAGTCGGCGATTTGATAGTTGGTTTAGAGTGCTTGCCTGCGTCGACCACAGGACAGTGCAATGACAGAACAAAGCCAGCAATTTGCCAGCGACAACTATTCCGGCATCTGCCCCGAAGCCTGGGCGGCGATGGACAAGGCCAACCAGGGCCACGAACGCGCCTACGGCGACGACCAGTGGACCGCCAAGGCCTCCGACCACTTTCGCAAACTGTTCGAGACCGACTGCGAGGTGTTCTTCGCCTTCAACGGTACCGCCGCCAACTCCCTGGCCCTGTCGTCCCTGTGCCAGAGCTACCACAGCGTGATCTGCTCCGAGACCGCCCACGTCGAGACCGACGAATGCGGCGCGCCGGAGTTCTTCTCCAACGGCTCCAAGCTGCTCACCGCCCGCAGCGAAAACGGCAAGCTTACGCCGGAGTCCATCCGCGAAGTGGCGCTCAAGCGCCAAGACATCCACTACCCCAAGCCACGCGTGGTAACCATCACCCAGGCCACCGAAGTGGGCAGCGTGTATCGGCCCGAAGAGCTCAAGGCGATCAGCGCCACCTGCAAGGAACTGGGCCTTAACCTGCACATGGACGGCGCGCGCTTCAGCAATGCCTGCGCGTTCCTGGGCTGCTCGCCGGCCGAACTGACCTGGAAGGCCGGCATCGACGTGCTGTGCTTTGGCGGCACCAAGAACGGCATGGCGGTGGGCGAGGCGATCCTGTTCTTCAACCGCAAGCTGGCCGAAGACTTCGACTACCGCTGCAAGCAGGCCGGGCAGCTGGCGTCGAAGATGCGCTTTCTGTCGGCGCCGTGGGTGGGGTTGCTCGAAGACGGTGCGTGGCTGCGCCATGCGCAGCACGCCAACCACTGCGCGCAGTTGCTCAGCGGGCTGGTGGCGGACATCCCGGCGGTGCAGTTGATGTTCCCGGTAGAAGCCAACGGGGTGTTTCTGCAGATGCCGGAGCCGGCACTGGAAGCGCTGCGCGCCAAGGGCTGGCGGTTCTACACCTTCATCGGCAGCGGCGGCGCACGGTTCATGTGCTCGTGGGACACCGACGAGGCACGGGTGCGCGAGCTGGCGGCGGATATTCGTGCGGTAACGCTGGGTCGCTGATGGCCCCTTCGCCGGCAAGGCCGGCTCCTACAGACACCGCCAACCTGTAGGAGCCGGCCTTGCCGGCGAAGCAATCACCCTGATCTAGAGCCTGAACCCACCCATCTGTCGCGCCAGGTCATCAGCCAGCCCGCGCAACGCCTGGCAATCCACCCGACACGCCTCCACCTGCGCCACCGTCTGGCGCGCCAGGTCGGAAATCCCCTGCACGTTGCGGTTGATCTCCTCGGTCACTGCCGACTGCTCCTCGGTGGCAGTGGCCACCTGCAGGTTCATGTCGGTGATGTGCTCCACCTGCCCGGTAATGGTGGTCAACGACGCTCCGGTCTGCTGGCTCGACGCCACGCCGGTGCCGGTCGCCGCCTGCCCCGCCTGCATCGACGCCACCGCGCTGCCCGCCCCCTGCTTGAGGCGCTGGATCATCTGCTGCACCTCGTCGGTGGACACCTGAGTGCGCTGGGCCAGGGTACGTACCTCGTCGGCCACCACAGCGAAGCCACGGCCCATCTCCCCGGCCCGCGCCGCCTCGATCGCCGCGTTCAACGCCAGCAGGTTGGTCTGCTCGGAAATGCTGCGGATCACCGCCAGCACCTCGTCGATGGACGCCACCTCCTGCGCCAGTTGGCCAACCGCACTGGCCGCCACGCCGATCTCGCCCGACATGCCTTCGATGTGCGCAATCGAGCGCTGCACCACCTCGCGCGCCTGCAACGCTTCGGTGCGCGCGGTCTGCGAGGCGTGCGCGGCCTGGCCGGCATTCTGCGCGATGTCCTGCACGGTGAGGCCCATCTGGTGCACGGCAGTGGCCACCATCTCGGTCATCTCCTGCTGGCGATGGGAGCGCGCGGCGGTGTCCTCCACCACCGCGCTCACCTGCCCCACGGCGCTGCGCAGGTGCTCGGTGGTGCGCAGCACCTCGCCGATCAGGTCGCGCTGGCTGTCCAGAAAACGGTTGAAACCCCGGGCCAGGTCGCCCAGTTCATCGGCCCGCGACTCGTCCAGGCGCTGGGTCAGGTCGCCACCGCCCTGGGCAATCGCGGTCAGCGCACCGGTCACCCGGCGCAGCGGGCGCACGATGCCGCGCGCCAGCCATACCACCAGCAGCAGCGACAGCAACGCCACCGCCGCGCCGATCAGGCTGGTGAGCCACACGGCCTGGTTCACCTGGGCGTAGATCTGCGCCTCGGGCACCTCGGCCACCAGGGTCCAGTTCAGGTCGCGCAGCGGCAGGCTCAGGGCCAGGTAGGTCTCGCCATCGCGCTCGAAGCGGCTCTGCTGCAGGCCCTCGTGCGGGGTCAACGCACGCTGGGCGGCGCCTTCGCCGATCTGCTCGGCCAACTGGCGCTTGCCGCTGAACTCGGACTGCGGGTGCACCTGGATCAGGCCATCGCCGCGCACCAGGAACACCCGGCCGCGCTCACCGAAACTGAAGTCGTGGATCAGTTGGGACAACTCGGTCATGCGCAGGCCCAGCCCGGCAATGCCCACCAGCTGGCCGGCTTTTTCCACCCGAAAGTCGATGAACAGCGCCAGGTCGCCACTGCTGATGTCCGTGTCGATATTGAGCAGGCGCGGCTTGCCACTGTCGATGAACCCGAAGAACCATGAGTCCTTCGGGTTGTCGCGGCTCAAGGTGCGATCCAGCCCGCCCTGGTTGTAGTAGTGATTGCTGCGCGTGGCGGCGAACAGCGCGGTGAACGCCTGGTTGTGCACACGCACCGACTCCAGGTACTCGACGAACGCACCGGCCTGTTCGGGGGGCTCCCCCGCTGCCAGCCAGTCGCGCAACAGGGTGTTGTTGGCAATGTCGGCCGCCGCCGTCAGAGGCCGGCCCAACATACGCTCGATATCGTTGCGCATGGCCTCGATACTCGCCGGCAGCGCCGTCTCCACCAGGTAGCGCTCGGTCAGTCGATTGACCGCCACGGTGTAGATACCAACCACGATCAGAATGCTCGCCACCAGGGCCGCGCCCATGCTTGCGATCAATTGCCACTGGATACTGCGCCGCCAGAACTGCATGAATTTCCCCTGAGTTAAACCAGCCGTGTACCGCAAACACCAGGCCAATTGTATACAACAGAAAATACAATGCTAGCAGTCAGCCACACTCGGGCCGCTCACTGCCCCCAGGGGTCAGTGAGCCAGCACAGTAAAGAGGGAATGCACGCGAGGGGGAAATCAGCTGTTGCCGATTGTCCGGGCAATGACGTCGACCGTGGCGCTGACTTGCTCTTGATAACGGTCGAGGGCTTCCTGATGTGCCTGTTGCAGTTCGATCTGCTGCGAGCACAGGTTCAGGGCGGCCAGCACCAGCAACTTGTCGCCGATCAGCGACGGGTACTTGCGCTTGGTATCGGCCAGGGAGGCCTTGAGCATCTGCACCGCCTGCGCCAGGGTCTGCTCCTGACCTTCAGGGGCCTTGATCGAATAGTCATTGCCCATTATCGACACGACATTGATCGACTGCGCGGTGGTCTTCATGCGGTAACGGCGCCGCCACCGGCACGTTCAACCAGCGCCTGGATACGCGCGGCGGTTGCACCTTGCTTCTCTTCCTGCTCCATCAGGCTCAGTTGCAGGCTTTCGTTCTCGTCCTTGGCCTGGGCCAGTTCGTCGCTCAGCTGCGCGTTGCGCTCGGCCAGGTCGAGGTTCTTCTGCACCAGGTCGTTGACCAGTTGCTCCAGTTGACTCAGGGATGTTTCCAGCATGATTGCGTTCTCACGGTTTTTCAGGGGGCGCACACGATAAAGAAATCTCACCGCACTCGCCAGGGATATCGGGGCCAGAGCCTCGACCGGGTGCAGATTGACCCGTCGATCGGCAACCGGTTCCAGCGCTTGGTCGGATGCCGGGGTGAAAAAAATGACCGGTGGTTCACATTTAGTTACATGCCCCCTCAAGTCTGCCCTGCTTTGACCGATAGGCAATAAGAGTTGCCCCACGACGCATGGACCGCGCGCATTCCTATTCCCTGCCGGATAAAACCATGTCATTACGTAACATGAACATCGCCCCGCGCGCACTTCTGGGGTTTTCGCTGATCGGCGCCCTGATGCTTGCATTGGGCATCTTTGCCCTCAACCAGATGGGGCAGATACGCAAGGCCGGCGAAGCCATCGAACAGATCAGCGTGCCCAGCATCACCAACCTCGACCAGCTCACCCAACTCACCCTGCGCCTGCGCACGCTGTCCTACCGCCTGCTGCTCAACCGCGAAGCCGCCACCCTGCAGGACACCGTGCAACTGCTGGCCAAGCGCAATGCCCAGATCGACGAAGCGCGCCGGGCCTACGAGCCACTGATCGAAGGCGACGAGGAACGGGGCGCGTACAACCAGTACGTGCAGCTGCTCAACCAGTACCGCCAGCTCGAAAACCGCATGGTAAGCCTGTCGCAGGCCGGTGATGTGGAAGCACTGCGCAGCCTGATCAACCACGACCTGCTCGACAACTCCGAGCAGATCAGCGCAGTCACCGATCGCCTGGTCAAGATCAACACCGATCAGACCCGTGTGACCAACCAGACCGCCGCCACGCAATACGACACGGCCTTCACCCTGGTGATCGTGCTGCTGGTGGCCGCCACCGCACTGACCCTGCTGTGCGCGCTGCTGCTCACCCGCAGCATCGTCAAGCCGATCGACGAAGCGCTGCAGGCGGCCGAGCTGATCGCCGATGGCAACCTGACCAAACCGATCAACACCACCGGTACCGACGAAGCGGCGCGCCTGCTGCACGCCATGGGCAAGATGCAGCACAAGCTGCGCGACACCCTGCAGCAGATTGCCGGCTCCGCCACCCAGCTGGCCTCGGCTGCCGAAGAGCTGAATGCAGTCACCGACGAAAGCGCGCGCGGCCTGCAGCAGCAGAACAACGAGATCCAGCAGGCCGCCACTGCTGTCACCGAGATGACCAGCGCGGTGGAAGAAGTGGCACGCAACGCGGTGAGCACATCCGAGGCGTCCAAGCAGGCCACCCGCTCGGCCGGCGACGGTCGCGACCTGGTCATGGAGACCGTCAGCGCCATCGAGCGCATGAGTGCCGACGTGCAGGGTACTGCCGAGCTGATCGGCAACCTGGCCGGCGAGTCGCGTGACATCGGCAAGGTGCTCGATGTGATCCGCGGCCTGGCCGACCAGACCAACCTGCTGGCCCTCAACGCCGCCATCGAGGCGGCGCGTGCCGGTGAAGCCGGGCGCGGCTTCGCCGTGGTCGCCGACGAAGTGCGCGCCCTGGCCCACCGGACCCAGCAGTCGACCAGCGAAATCGAGCGCATGATCGGCAGCATCCAGGGCGGTACCGAACAGGCGGTGAACTCGATGCGCCACAGCACCGAACGCGCCGAGTCGACCCTGAGCATCGCCCGCGGCGCCGGCCTGTCGCTGGAGACCATCACCACCGCGGTGGCCGAAATCAACGAACGCAACCTGGTGATCGCCAGCGCCGCCGAAGAGCAGGCCCAGGTGGCCCGCGAAGTGGACCGCAACCTGGTGAACATCAACGACCTGTCGGTGCAGTCGGCCACCGGGGCGCACCAGACCAGCGCCGCGAGTGCCGAACTGTCTCGCCTGGCGGTGGGCCTGAACGGTCTGGTCGCACGCTTCAGCGTGTAGGTCGCCACCGGGCCCCGGCGCAGTGCGCGCCGGGCGCCCGGTTTTTTTCGATCGGCCCCCGCTCGCCGTCGAAAACACTATCTCGTCAGACTTATCTAAAGTTGCTCACAAACTATTCCTAATATTAAGTAGGAATATTCAGTGCACTTTAACTTCGGCATCAAAAACCTCACGCCGCACGATAACTTTTCGCAATAACCTCCCCGCATTGCAGACTGGCATAAATACCAGTTTACAAATCAGAATGGCTCTACATCGGACATTACAGACACTTTAAGGCAAGTACCTGCGCGCTCGCTGAAAGTGTGTCGTTGTTCCGTTAGTTGCAGCTTCATCTAACCTCATCAGCATTGAAACTTTCGCCCGAATGCCTGGGAACGCCATGAACAATGCGGCACCTGCACCTGAAACGTCAGGCCTGAAGATAGAAACCCGTACCATCCACCCGGTGCCCCTCGACGAGCGTCATGGCAAGGCCTGGCACCTGGGCCCCTTCTGGTTCACCGGCAACTTCGTACTCACCACCATGGTCACCGGCTTCGTCGGGCCCGCCCTGGGTCTGGCCGCCTGGCAGGCGGTGCTGGCGATCCTGCTCGGGGTGGCCCTGGGCACCCTGTGCATGGCCCTGCATGCCAACCAGGGCCCGCGCCTTGGCCTGCCACAGATGATCCAGTCCCGTGCCCAGTTCGGCCTGCGGGGCGCCGTGCTGCCGTTCATGGCGGTGGTGTGCGTGTACATCGGCTTCAACGTGTTCAACGTGATCCTGGCCACCGATGCGCTGACCACTGTGCTGCCGGGCAGCGATGCCTTCTGGTACGCACTGCTGATCGCGGTGGCCGTGGTGATCGCCGTGGTCGGGCACGACCTGCTGCACACCGTGCAGCGCTGGCTCACCTACCTGCTGATCGGCGTGTTCGGCCTGCTCACCCTGGCAGCGCTGCTGTTGCTGGAGGCCGACACCGTTCAGCGCCAGCTGCAGTTTTCCTGGTCGGGCTTTCTCATCCAGCTGTCGGCCGCCGCCGGCTACCAGATCAGCTATTCGGTGTATGTCTCGGACTACTCGCGCTACCTGCCGCCCAGCACCTCGGCGCGCAAGGTGGTGCTGTGGACCTATCTGGGCGCCGCGGGCTCTGCGGTGTGGTTGATGTCGCTGGGCGCGCTGGTAGCCTCGGCAGTGGTGGCGCCCGAAGCCATCAGCAGCCTGCAACACCTGGGCAACCGCTTCCTGCCCGGCTTCGGCACTTTCGCAATCCTGATGGCGGTGCCGGCGCTGGTGGGCATCATGGCCGTCAACTGCTACGGCGCGCTGCTGACCGGCATCAGCGCGATCACCGCGTTTCGCCCGCTGGCGCCGGGGCTGGCCGGGCGTGCCCTGGGCCTGGGCGGCATTGGCGCGGTGGTGTACCTCACCGCCATCGCGTTGCCCGACAGCTACCTCGACAGCTTCAACCTGTTCCTGCAACTGATGCTGTATGTGCTGGTGCCCTGGAGCGCAATCAATCTCACCGACTACTACCTGTTGCGCAAAGGCAACTACGTGATCCCGGCCATGTTCGACCCGGCGGGCGAATACGGCCAGTGGGCCTGGGCCGGCATCCTGGCCTACCTGGGGGGGCTGCTGGCGATGCTGCCCTTCGTGTCGCTGGCCGGCGTGCAAGGGCCGGTGGCGGTGGCGTTGTCCGGCGCCGACCTGGCCTTCGTTCCCGGCTTCATCGTTTCGGCCCTGCTGTACTGGCTCCTGATGCGCCACCTGCGCGGCACCCCGCCGCCCCCGGTCGCCGAGCCCAAGGCGCCGCAGCCATGACCCCATCCCCACAAACCGTGCGTGTCGGGTGCTACCAGTTGGCGCCCACCATTGCCAATCCAAGCTACAACCTCGACCGCACCCGGGTGGCCATCGCCGAGGCCGCCGAGCGCGGCGCGCAACTGCTGGTACTGCCCGAGCTGGCGCAGAGCGGCTACGCGTTCTACGACCGCGAAGAGGCCCACGCGCTGTCCGAGCCCCGTGATGGGCCGACCCTCGAGGCCTGGGCCCGGCAGGCCGCCAAGTACCAGATCATCGTGGTGGGCGGCTTCTGCGAGCGCCTGCCCGACGGCCAGGTGGCCAACAGCTCGGTGCTGATCGAGCCCGACGGCCGACGCACCTTCTACCGCAAGGCCCACCTGTGGGACCGCGAAACGCAGATCTTCACCCCCGGCAGCGAGCCGCCGCCGGTGGTGGACACCCACCTGGGGCGCATCGGCATGATGATCTGCTACGACCTGGAGTTTCCCGAATGGGTGCGCCTGGCGGCGCTGCGCGGTGCCCAGCTGCTGTGCGCACCGGTGAACTGGCCGGACACCTCCCGGCCCGGCTTCCAGCGCCCGGCCGAGATCATCCGGGTTCAGGCCAGCGCCTCGGTGAACCGGCTGTTCGTCATTGCCTGCGACCGCTGTGGCGAGGAGCGCGGGGTTGGCTGGGTGGGCGGCTCGACCCTCACCGATGCCGACGGCTATGTGCTCAAGGGCGGCAAGCGTGTCGGCAAGAAGCAGCTGCTGCTGGCCGACATCAGGCTGGGCCAGGCACTGGACAAGCAGATCAGCGACCACAACCACGTGCTGGCCGACCGGCGCCCTGCGCTGTACCACGAGCTGCTGCGCGACTAGAACTCGATGCGCACGTCACCGCGCGGCACGCTGCAGCACGACAGGATATAACCTTCGGCCTCGTCGTCCTCGGTGATGCCGCCGTTGTGCTCCATGTCCACCTCGCCACCCAGCTTGAGCACCTTGCAGGTGCCGCAGATACCCATGCCGCAGGCCTTGGGGATCATCAGCCCGAGCTTGGCGGCTGCCGCATGCACCGTCTCTCCCGGCGCCACGCGGATGCTCTTGCCGCTGGCGGTGAACTCCACCTGGTGCTGGTCGGCCACGTCCACTTCGGCGGCCTCGGCGGCCTGCTCGGCGTTCTCTACCGCATCGGCCTTGGCCTCGGGCGGCGTGGCGCCGAACGACTCCTCATGGTAGCGCTGCATGTCATAGCCGCTGGCTTCGAGCATGCGCTTGACCGCGTTCATGTAGGGCGTGGGCCCGCAGCAGAAGATCTCGCGTTCCAGGTAATCGGGCGCGATCAGCTCCATCAGCTTCTGGTTCAGGTAGCCGCGATAACCGGCCCATGCCTCGCCCAGGCCATGCTTCTCGCAGATGATGTGCAGGCTGAAGTTGTCGATCCGCGAGGCCATGTGCTCCAGCTCGCGGTGGTAGATGATGTCCTTGGGCGAACGCGCGCTGTGCACGAACACCATGTCGACATTGGCATTGGTGTCATAGAACCAGCGCGCCATGGACATCACCGGGGTGATGCCCACCCCGCCGCTCAGGTACAGCACCCTGGGGCTGGGGAAGTCCATCGCGTTGAACAACCCCACCGGCCCGTGCACGGCCAGCTCCTGGCCTTCATGCAGGGTGTCGTGCAGCCAGTTGGAAACCTTGCCGCCGGGTACGCGCTTGATGGTCACCGAAAAGCTGTAGGGCACCGAGGGCGAGCTGGAGATGGTGTACGAGCGCATGATCGGCTGACCGTCGATTTCCAGCTCCAGGGTCACGAACTGCCCCGGCTTGAAGAAGAACAGGATCGGCTGGTCGGCCATGAAGCAGAAGGTGCGCACATCCCAGGTTTCCTGAATGACCTTGACGCAGCGCACGGTATGCCGGCCGTTGGCCCAGGTCTGAGTGGTCACCGGGTTGAGGAAGTTGTTCGACATGCTCGTCTCCGCGGCCGATCGGGGCCTGTTATGGCGACGATGATGCGCAAGGTGCAGGCGGCGCACATTCCTGTTCGCGACATCGGCGTACTTATCGCGACCAGCCCCCGCCCACAAGGGCTCGCGCGTCGGGAACGGATCTGGCCATGTCGCCCATGGGCATGGTTGCCGGCGCGGGCGAACGCACACTCCATCGCACATCAACCTGCTGTCTGAGCCCTGCGTCGCCACACGAACGATTAGCCACTTTCGCGGCCCGCACGGGCCATGAGGACCTGAACGATGGACGTCACCGCAACCTTGAGCCTGGGCGACCCACTGGACGCTGCACGCAAGGCCACCGCCGACATGCTGCAGACCCGCGAGCGCACCTTCTCGCTGCCGCAACCCTTCTACACCGATGAGCGGTTGTTCCAGATCGACATGCAGGAGATTTTCCACAAGGAATGGCTGATTGCAGGCATGACCTGCGAGATCCCGGCCAAGGGCAACTACCTGACCCTGCAGATCGGCAAGAACCCGATCATCGTGATCCGCGGTGCCGAGGGCAAGGTGCATGCCTTCCACAACGTGTGCCGCCACCGTGGCTCGCGCCTGTGTACCAGCGACAAGGGCAAGGTGGCCAAGCTGGTGTGCCACTACCACCAGTGGACCTACGAGCTGGACGGGCGGCTGCTGTTCGCCGGCACCGAGATGGGCGACGACTTCGACATGCAGCAGTACGGTCTCAAGCCGGTGAACGTGAAGACCGCCGGTGGCTACATCTTCGTCAGCCTGGCCGACAACCCGCCGGCCATCGATGACTTCCTCGCCACCCTGGCCCATTACATGGAGCCCTACGACATGGAGAACACCAAGGTGGCGGTGCAGACCACCCTGATGGAAAAGGCCAACTGGAAGCTGGTGCTGGAGAACAATCGCGAGTGCTACCACTGCAACGCCTCGCACCCGGAGCTGCTCAAGACCCTGCTCGAATGGGACGACGTCACCGACCCGCGCGCCGACCAGGCGTTCAAGGATCACGTGGCGGCCAGCGCTGCGGCGTGGGACGCGGAGAAGATCCCCTATGCGCATGCCAGCTTCGGCCTGCGCAACCGTATCGTGCGCATGCCCCTGCTCAAGGGCACGCTGTCGATGACCCTGGACGGCAAGCTGGGCTGCCAGAAACTGATGGGGCGCATCCAGAACCCCGACCTGGGCTCGATGCGCATCCTGCACCTGCCGCATTCGTGGAACCACTGCATGGGTGATCACATCATCGTGTTCACGGTATGGCCGATCAGTGCCCAGGAGAGCATGGTCACCACCAAGTGGCTGGTGCACAAGGATGCGGTTGAGGGCGTGGACTACGACCCGGCACGCATGCGCCAGGTGTGGGACGCGACCAACGACCAGGACCGGCGCCTGGCCGAAGAGAACCAGCGCGGCATCAACTCGACGGCGTATCAGCCGGGGCCGTATTCGAAAACCTACGAGTTTGGCGTGGTGAATTTCGTGGACTGGTACAGCGAGCGGATGCTGAGCAACCTGGGCGCGGCGCCGGCGCCGTATCTCAAAGGTGTGGCGGCGCAGTAATACTGGGGCCGCTTTGCGGCCCATCGCGGGTCAAGCCCGCTCCCACAAGGGCCGCGTAGATCTTGTGGGAGCGGGCTTGACCCGCGATGAGGCCGGTGCCAACTGTACAAATTTTGAACAACACCCGCAAACCCCAGCCCCTACTGCCCCATACCTACTCCACCAACACTTTATCCACAGCCACACCCACAGCAATTGTGGGCAACCCTTGTGGAAAACTTCCGCCCAGCGCCCTTCAATCCACAGCGTGCAATAGATCAAAAAGTGATCAAACCTCTGTAAGCCTTTGAATACGTGGCTCCCAGCACTGCACGAACACCTTATCCACAAAGCCGCCAACAGACTTTGTGTGCAAGTAGCCCTCTTTGCAAAACCCATGTGGATAAACCGCCGAAACCCCCGATTTTCGCTGCCGCGTGAGTATTTCGCGGTGGATTGACGAGGTTTTGTGCGTTTTTTGATCAAATAGCTGAACACCTTTAACCACGTGGCCTGCAGCCATGTCCGAACAGATTATCCACAGAGCCGCCAACAAGGATTGTGAGCAAAACTGCCGTCTCGCTGGACGACGGGCATGAAAAAACCGCGAAAAATTCGCGGCGTGTATTGATCACTATTTGAACAATAGCCTGCAGGCCACGGTTGACGTGGCCTGCAGCCATAGGCAAACACTTTATCCACAGAACCGCCAACAGACTTTGTGCACAACCCTTCAGCGCAGCACACCCTCCTCCACCAACAGCTTCAGGATCGCCTCGGCGCCTTCGCTCGGGGTCACGCCCTTGAGTACCTGTCCACCGCCGCCACTGGCCTTCGCCGTGGCGGCTTTCATGCGGTCGGCACCGCTCTTGGCCTTGATTACCTTGAGGCGTTTGGGCCGGGGTCTGGCCGGCTGCAATACAGCATCTGTGAATAACTCGTCCTCCACCACCGCCACCTCATGGGCCGCCAACAGCCCGCGTTGCGCCGGCCCATAGGCGCTCTGGCGCGGCACCGGCGCGGCGTTATCCACAGTGGCGAGCATCGGCAGGCGCACGCTCAGGCGGCGCCGCTGCCCCCGTGGCAGGGCCTGCAGCACCTGGGCCACGCCATTGTGGATGGATTCCACCTGCGCCAGCCCCACCACCAGCGGCCAGCCCAGGCGCTCGGCCAGCAGAAACGGCAGCATGCCCGAGCCTTCGCCGGTTTCGGCCTGGCTGCCGCTCAGCACCAACTGTGCCCCCGCCTCGCGCAGGTAGTCGCCGAGCACGCCCAGCACATCGGCGCCTGCGGGCTGCTGCAACACGTCCAGCTGCGCCAGCCCCATGCCCAGGTACGCGCGCAGCGCAGGCTCGTGCGGGTCGCCGGCATGCAGCACCTGCAGGTTATCCCCAGCCAGTTGCAACCCCAGTTCCACGGCCCGCGCATCCTGTTCGGCGCGGCGCATGCGCCCCGAGGTGGGGTGGGCGCCGATCGAGACCAGGCTGATGACCTTGATGTTCATGAATGCCCCCTCAGGCCGCATCGCGCCGGGCGCCGTTGCGATAGTTGTCCACAGCCTCGATCAGCGCCTGCAAAATCGCCGCGCTGTCGCCGATGACCGCCAGGTCGGCACGCTTGATCATGTCGCAGCCGGGGTCCAGGTTGATCGCCACCACCTTGTCGCAGGCACCGATGCCCTGCAGATGCTGGATCGCCCCGGAGATACCCACAGCCACATACACCCGCGCCGTGACCCAGGTACCGGTGGCCCCCACCTGGCGATTGCGCGGCATGAAGCCATCGTCCACCGCCACCCGCGAGGCCCCTTCGGTGGCCCCCAGCGCGGCGGTGGCCCTGTGGAAAAGTGCCCAGTCCTTGACCCCGTTGCCGCCCGACAGGATGAATTCGGCCTCGGCCATGGCGATGGTGGCCGGGTCCACCGGCACCGGGCCGAGGTCTTCGATACGCGCCAGGCTGCGCGCCGCGCCTGTGGACAACTCCACCGGCAGGGCTTCATGGCGGGTTTCGCTGACCGGCTCGGCACATTCGGCCGCCGCCAGGATCAGGCGCGCCAGCCCGCGTACCAGGTCCTGCTGGCCAGCCCCGGCGCGCCCGCTGCACAGCCCGTCCTTGACCTGC
The DNA here is from genome assembly GCF_024261405.1 of Pseudomonas sp. FBF18. Classification (NCBI taxonomy): domain Bacteria; kingdom Pseudomonadati; phylum Pseudomonadota; class Gammaproteobacteria; order Pseudomonadales; family Pseudomonadaceae; genus Pseudomonas; species Pseudomonas sp. FBF18. The sequence continues at coordinate 152,156 of NZ_QKRS01000012.1, forward strand.
CACACCCGCGTGGCCGGGCGCTCGCCCAGCGCCGCGGCAAGGCGCCGGCCCAGCTCGCCGCCACCGCTGCGGCTGTCGGGCAGCAGCCAGTGGCGCGGGTTGAACTGGTTATCCACAGCCCGCAGGCCTTGCACCCGCTGCTCCGGTGCATAACCTGCGAACGCGTCACCGTCGATCTGCAGCAGGCGGTCGACGCCGAACGTGCCGAAGGCGGTTTCCTTGTGCTCGCCAAACACCACTGCCAGCACCGCGCCGTCGCTGCCGGCCAGGCCGTGGGCCAGCCCGAGCACATCCCGGTCGTGGCTGCTCAGGCGCCCGCCGACCATGTCCGGCACCACCACGATGTAGAACGCCGGCAACGGCACCTGATGCAGCGGCACCAGCACCTCGGCGGCGGCGCTGCGCTTGCTCGTAGCGCCCTGGCTGGCGCCGCTGCGATCGATGCGCTTGATCCCATTGGGGCCGATGAAACCCACCGCATGCGGGTTCTTGCGCAGCACGCCATTGGGCCCCATCCACTGCGTCTGTTGGGCCTGCATGGCTGCGTGCAGCGGGTGCAGACGGTTGCGTGCAATCCACTCGGCACGCGGGTCACGCCGGATGATGTCGCTCATGGGTCCACCTGCGCAGGTTCTGGTTGGCTTGCTACCGGCGTGCTGGCAACCGTCGCTTCACGCAGCGCGTCGGCCACCAGCTCGGCCAGGTCCTTGATCTGCGGGCGTGGTTCGACCACGCCTTCGAGCATCGCGGTGCACTGCGGGCAGCCCACGGCCACCACCTCGGCGGCGGTCTCGCGGATGTCCTGCATGCGCATGTCGGGAATGCGCTGCTTGCCCGGAATGTCGGTGATCGGCGCTCCGCCACCGCCGCCGCAGCAACGCGAGCGAAAGCCGGAGCGCGCCATCTCGCGCACCTCGATGCCCAGCGCGCGCAGCACCTGGCGCGGCGCCTCGTACTCGCCGTTGTAGCGGCCCAGGTAGCACGGGTCGTGATAGGTCACGCTGGCGCCCTTGTGCGGCGCCAGGTCGAGGCGGCCGGCGGCGATCAACTCGGCGATGAAGCTGCTGTGATGCTGCACCTGGTAGTGCCCGCCCAGCGCGCCGTATTCGTTCTTCAGTACATGGAAGCTGTGCGGGTCGCAGGTGACGATGCGTGTGAAGCGGTACTGTGCCAGGGTCCGGATATTGCGCCGGGCCAGTTGCTGGAAGGTGGCCTCGTCGCCCAGCCGGCGGGCCACGTCGCCGCTGTCGCGTTCCTCCAGGCCGAGCACGGCAAAGCCTACATTGGCCGCCCTGAGCACCTTGACGAAGGCGCGCAGGGTGCGCTGGTTGCGCATGTCGAAGGCGCCGTCACCCACCCACAACAGCACGTCGGTGCCGTGCACCTCGCCCAGCACCTCGAGGTCGAGGTCGGCGGCCCAGTTCATGCGCCCGCCCGGGGCGAAGCCGCCGGGGTTGTCGGTGGCGATCAGGTTGTCCAGCACCTCGGCGCCCTTGTTCGGCGTGGCGCCTTTTTCCAGGGTCAGGTGGCGACGCATGTCGACGATCGCATCCACGTGCTCGATCATCATCGGGCACTCTTCCACGCACGCCCGACAGGTGGTGCACGACCACAGCGTGTCGGCATCCACCAGGCCGTCGACGATCGGCTGGTGCGGGTTGCCGCCGTGTTCGCCGAGCGGTTTGCCGGGGTACGGGCTGCCGGCAAACTTCGCATCGGTGCCACCCGCCAGACCCACCACCATGTCCTGGATGAGTTTTTTCGGGTTCAGAGGCTGGCCGGCGGCGAACGCCGGGCACGCGGCCTCGCATTTGCCGCATTGCACGCAGGCGTCGAAGCCAAGCAACTGGTTCCAGGTGAAGTCCCTGGGTTTTTCCACACCCAGCGGTGCGCTCGGGTCTTGCAGATCCAGCGGCTTGAGCCCGGTGGAGCGTCCGCCGCCGAAGCGTTCGGCGCGCCGGTGCCAGGCCAGGTGCAGGGCACCGGCGAAGGCGTGCTTCATCGGCCCGCCCCAGGTCATGCCGAAGAACAGCTCGCTCACACCCCACAGCACGCCCAGCCCGAGCAAGGCCACCAGCACCCAGCCACCGGTACCTTCGGGCAGGATGCCGGCTACCGGCAGGGTGGCGATGAAGAAGCTGGCGGAAAACACCAGCAGGCTTTTCGGCAGGCGCATCCAGGGGCCTCTGGACAGGCGCGCGGGCGGGTTCAGCCGGCGCCTGTAGACGAACAGCGCACCGCCGAACATCAAGGCGGTGGCCACCAGCAGGGCGTAGCCGAGGAGGCGGTTGTGCAGGCCGAAACCGTGCACCAGGATCGCCAGTACGGCGGCCAGCACGAAGCCGCCGGCGGTGGCGACGTGGGTGTTGGCCATGTACCTGTCGCGGGCGACCACGTGGTGCAGGTCGACCATGTACCGGCGTGGCATGGCCAGCAGGCCCTTGAGCAGCTCGACCCGCGATGGCCGGCCTTGGCGCCACATCCGCACGCGCCGCAGCGCGCCGAGCACGGCCAGGCCGAGGGCGGCGAACAGCAGCAGGGGTAGCAGGGTGTTCAACATGGGAAGCTCCCACACTCGATATGATCGGTTGCACACACTGTGGGAGCGGGCTTGACCCGCGATGGCGGCACGCCTGACACACCGCAGTGCTTGCATCGCGGGTCAAGCCCGCTCCCACAGAAAGCCCGAGCGACCGGGACAATCGGTTCACAGAGCGATCAGAAATCCTTGCACAGGCGCAAGGCGTCGTAGATCGCCGCATGGGTGTTGCGCTGCGCCACGCAATCGCCGATCCGGTACAGCAGGTACCCCTCCCCCGGCTGGCTCAATATCGGCTGCGGCTCAATCGCGAACAGCGCCTCCACATCGATCTGGCCCTTGTTGCGCGAGCCCTCCTTGAGTGCGTAGTACAGGGTCTCGTCGGGGCGCACACCGTTCTCGATCACCACCTGGTCGACCACCCGCTCCTCCCGTGCCCCGGTGTATTCGTTCTCCAGCACTGCCACCAACTTGTCGCCCTCGCGGTAGACCTTCTCCAGCATCAGGTCGCCGGTCATGATCACTTCCTTGGGGTACATGCTGCGGTAGTAGGTGGGGAACGAGGTGCCGCCAATCGCCACCCCCGGCTTGATGTCGTCGGTGACGATCTCCACCTGGCTGCCCTTGTCGGCCAGAAAATCCGCCACCGACATGCCGGTGAATTCGCAGATGGTGTCGTACACCAGCGCGGTCTTGCCCGGCGCCACCGTGCCGTCGAGCACGTCCCAGCTGCTGACCACCAGGCCCTCGGCCGCGCCCCAGTGCTCGTTCTGCTCGATGAACGGGTGCCCGCCCACCGCCAGCACCACCACGTCGGGGCGCAGGTCCATGAGGGTGTCGACGTCCGCCGCCGTACCCAGGCGCAGGTCGACCTTCAGCCGCGCCAGCTCCAGTTGGTACCAGCGCGTGATGCCGGCGATCTGGTCGCGTTGCGGAGCCTTGGCGGCGATGCTGATCTGCCCGCCGATCGCCTCCTTCTTCTCGAACAGGGTCACGTCATGCCCGCGCTCGGCCGCCACCCGCGCCGCCTCCATGCCGGCCGGGCCGGCACCGACCACCACCACCTTGCGTCTGGGGCCGGTGGATTTCTCGATGATGTGCGGCACGCCCATGTATTCCCGCGAAGTGGCGGCGTTCTGGATGCACAGCACGTCCAGGCCCTGGTACTGGCGGTCGATGCAGTAGTTGGCGCCCACGCACTGCTTGATCTGGTCGATCTGGCCCATCTTGATCTTGGCGATCAGGTGCGGGTCGGCGATGTGCGCGCGGGTCATGCCGACCATGTCCACGTAGCCGCCCTCCAGAATGCGCGTGGCCTGGTTGGGGTCCTTGATGTTCTGCGCGTGCATCACCGGCACGCTCACCACCTCCTTGATGCCCGCCGCCAGGTGCAGGAACGGCTCGGGCGGGAAGCTCATGTTGGGGATCACGTTGGCCAGGGTGTTGTGGGTGTCGCAGCCCGAGCCGATCACGCCGAAGAAGTCCAGCATGCCGGTGGCGTCGTAGTACCTGGCGATTTCCTTCATGTCCTCGTGGCTGAGGCCATCGGGGTGGAACTCGTCGCCGCAGATGCGCATGCCCACGCAGAAGTCGGGGCCGACTTCCTCGCGCACCGCCTTGAGCACTTCCAGGCCGAAGCGCATGCGGTTCTCGAAGCTGCCGCCCCATTCATCGGTGCGCTTGTTGACCCGCGGGCTCCAGAACTGGTCGATCATGTGCTGGTGCACTGCCGACAGTTCCACCCCGTCCAGCCCGCCTTCCTTGGCGCGGCGCGCGGCCTGCGCGTAGTTGCCGATCACGCGCCAGATCTCCTCCGGCTCGATGGTCTTGCAGGTGGCGCGGTGCACCGGTTCGCGGATGCCCGAGGGCGACATCAGGGTCGGCCAGTGATAGCCGTCCCAGCGCGAGCGCCGGCCCATGTGGGTAATCTGGATCATGATCTTGGCGCCGTGCTTGTGCATGGCGTCGGCCAGGTTCTTGAAGTGCGGGATGATGCGGTCGGTGGCCAGGTTGACCGAGGCCCACCACTGCTGCGGGCTGTCGATGGCCACTACCGACGAACCACCGCAGATGGCCAGGCCGATACCGCCTTTGGCCTTCTCTTCGTAGTACTTCACGTAGCGCTCGGTGGTCATGCCGCCGTCGGTGGCGTACACCTCGGCGTGTGCGGTGCTCAGTACCCGGTTGCGGATGGTCAGCTTGCCGATCTGCAGCGGCTGGAACATTGCTTCGAAAGCCATGGCGGGTTCCTCGACTTACAGGGGCTTGACGATGAACAGGCCGTCGTCGTGGCCGTGTTCCGAACCGCCGTAGACCTGCTCGGCGACCGTGCGAAGGGGGCTGCCGCGGGCCGCCAGGATCTGGTCCATGGCGCCGGCGAACCAGCCGGTGAACATGTAGTCGACCTTGCGCCCGACCTTGCCGTACACATAGACGAAGGCCGAGTGTTCGAGCCTGACGCTGGCGGTACCCCTGTCGAGGTCGATGTCCTGGATCGTGAACAGCCCCCAGCCGCGTTGCGACAGGCGCTTCATGTAGTGCTCGAACACCGCCACGCCTTGCAGGCCGTGGCATTCGGCCTCCTTCTCGCACCAGTGCCAGGCCGACTTGTAGCCGGCCTTGTACAGAATCTCGGCGTAGGCGTCGGCGCCCAGCACCTCTTCGATGCCCATGTGGTTGTTGACGAAGAAATGCCGCGGCACGTACAGCATCGGCAGCGCGTCGCTGGTCCACACACCGGTTTCGCTGTCGACTTCGATGGGCAATTGCGGGGCGATCTTGGCCATGGAAACTGAACTCCATAAAAGAAAAAGGATGCGGCTGGGTGAGGCGTGGGGTTACTCGCCCCAGACGTCTTTCAGGACATTGACCCAGTTCTCGCCCATGATCTTGCGCACCACCCGCTCGGGGTGGCCGCGCTTGAGCAGGGTTTCGGTGAGGTTGGGAAATTCGCCCACGGTGCGGATGCCCAACGGGTTGATGATCTTGCCGAAGCTGGTGAGGCGGCGCGCATAGCCCTTGTCGTGGGTCAGGTACTCGAAGAAGTCCTGGCCGTGGCCCTGGGTGAAGTCGGTGCCGATGCCGATGGCGTCTTCACCCACCAGGTTCATGGTGTATTCGATGGCCTCGGCGTAGTCGTCGATGGTCGCGTCGATACCCTTGGCCAGAAACGGCGCGAACATGGTCACGCCGACAAAGCCGCCATGGTCGGCGATGAACTTCAACTCGGCATCGGACTTGTTGCGCGGGTGCTCCTTGAGCCCGGAGGGCAGGCAGTGGGAATAGCACACCGGTTTTTTCGATTCGAGGATGACTTCCTCGCTGGTTCGGGAGCCGACGTGGGACAGGTCGCACATGACCCCCACGCGGTTCATCTCGGCGACGATTTCGCGACCGAAGCCGGACAACCCGCCGTCGCGCTCATAGCAGCCGGTACCCACCAGGTTCTGGGTGTTGTAGCACATCTGCACGATGCCCACACCCAGCTGCTTGAAGATCTCCACGTAGCCGAGCTGGTCCTCGAAGGCATGGGCGTTCTGGAAGCCGAAGAGGATGCCGGTCTTGCCCTGCTCCTTGGCCTTGCGGATGTCGGCGGTAGTGCGTACCGGCAGTACCAGGTCGCTGTTTTCGCGAATCAGCTTCTGGCTGGCGACGATGCTGTTGATGGTGGCCTGAAAGCCCTCCCACACCGAGACAGTGCAGTTGGCGGCAGTGAGGCCGCCCTTGCGCATGTCCTCGAACAGCTCGCGGTTCCACTTGGCGATGATCAGCCCGTCGATAACGATGCTGTCTGCGTGCAATTCGGCCGGGCTCATCAGGCTGTCCCCTTGTATGACGTTGCGGCGCCGAATCGTCTGCCGGCGCTTTGGGGCCAGCATATGCCTAGGCGTCAGGTCGCCAGGATGCAAAAACGACAGGGGAATTGCCGAAAACGTCAAGGTGCGACAAAGGCCGGCATGGCCATTGGCCGTTGGCCGCTTTCGCGACGCGCAAGAATCGGCTCAAATAGCGGTTTGCCCGACGCCCGCCCGGCGTCGTGTTCAGACAAGGAATGCCAGACCATGCTGACGTCGATCGAACAGGACGGCCACGTCCTTCACCTGCGCACGCGGGAAAGCTTCAACCTGTTCGACATTGATTCGGTGTCGCTGATCATCGGGCCCAACGGGTCGGGCAAGAGCCGCTTTCTGCAGCGCACGGTAGAGCAGTTCGCCAGCCGCAGGCTGCCGGATTTCGGCAGTGACTGCCAACTGGTGTTCAACTATGTCGATCAGCGCAAGCCTCAGGACTGGGGCGTTGTGTATTACACGCCGGTGCAGAACCGGATCGCCTTTCGCGCGCAGAAGCACTTTGTCGATGCATCACAGCGTCGGGAGCAGGATCTGCTTCAACTGTATGAACACCGCGAAATCATCGAGAGCTTCGGGCTTAAGATAAACCTGCTGGTCAAATTGCGTGCAGATGAAAAAAAGGTCGGTGATTTTCTGGCCTTGGCACTGGTGGAGGATGAAAAGGGCCGCTATGCCAGCAAGCGCCACCAGCCGCAGCTGCGATCGATACGCGATCTGAAGGCGCGCCTGGAGCGGTTTTCCGACTTCAACGGCGATCAGCGCGAGCTGACGTACCTGCAGAATCAGTACAAGCGTGAACTTAGCCTTCTGAGTGGCTATGTGCTGGACGACCTGCGCACGAGGGAGCCTGCGGCATCAAACGTCCTGACGGCACTCTGCGCCACGTTCCACCACATGCAAAAACAGAACTACGACATCCTGAGCTACATCGCGCTGATCGACGAACACTTGCCCTCAAGCTACTTCCAGCACATTGACCCTGGCACCTTGCAACAAAAGAAACACGTGGGAAGCCGCCGCCTGTTCAGGTACATCCTCGAACGCCTGGACAACTTCGCATTCGAAAAAGGCCCACGTGGCGTGTACCAGTACGCCTTGACCAATGAGCAGGAGCGCCTGCATTTTGCCTCGGATCGGGAAGGACCGTTCGAAATGGTCCTGCCTGGCATGAGCTCCGGCCAATGGGCGATCTTCAACCAGATCATTTCCCTGTACGAAGCGATCAAGCGCCTGGCCGCGCCGCCAGCCGGCAACCGCGCCTCCCCGCGCGAGCCGATCACCAAACTGCTGGTGCTGATCGATGAAGGCGACGCCTTTTTGCACCTTGCGTGGCAACGCAAGTACATCTGGCAAATGAACAAATTTCTCAGCGAGTGCAAGCACACCTTCGGACTGACCCTCCTGCAATTGATCATCGCCTCCCATTCCCCGCTGCTGGCTTCCGATGTGCCCGGCGAATTTGTGTGCCAGTTGAACCTGGAGGACCACGCGCAAAACAAAGGCCGGGCCGCGAGCAACGATGACTTCATCGAGCCCGACACCACCTCGCCCTCCTTTGCCGCACCGCTGCACGCCATCCTCAACCGCTCCTTCGGCGCTGTCACTATCGGCGAATTCGCCGTGCGCCGGATCAATGCCGCGATTGCCGCGCTGAAAGCCGGCACATATGGCCCTCAGGAGAAGTACCTGATATCGGTGGTGGACGACCCGATCATCCAGCGCGAACTGCAGCGCCTGGTGCCGCACACAGAGCACCAAAGCCAATGATCATTTCCATGCCCGACAACTGGCGTGCGGCAAGGCCGCGGCATACGCAGTACCTGCAGGAACGGATTACGGCGTTCGTCAACAACGATCGTCCCAAGGCAAAGAACTGGTACAGCCGCACCTTTGTGGCTGATGTCGAAAAGGCCATCCTCTCGGACAGCCGCGCGCAAATGGAATGGTCCATTCATGAGTTGCTGGACTGTCGGCAGTTCATGACGGATGAGGTCTACGCCGATCTGCTCAGCGACCTCACGCGCGTGTTCAATTACGACACGTTCAGTGCCAAACCCCGAAAGCCCATGCCTGACCACTGGGACGCCTACGCCTTGTGTGCCAGCTCGCAACTCGCCACCTGCCCGTACTGCAACTACAACTATGCGCACACCCTGTTCAGGGACGGCAAGGGGGCGATGCGTCCAACGCTCGACCACTTTTATCCCAAGGCGCTTTACCCGCACCTGGGCCTGACCCTCGCCAATCTCATCCCCAGTTGCTACGCGTGCAACTCGTCGCTCAAAGGCGAAGCGGACTTCTTCCTCCACAAGCACTTGCACCCTTATTTCGACCAGGAGTCCGTCAACTTCGAGTGCTACCACCCGGAACACGACTTTGTTTCGGTGCTCATGGCGTTTGATGCCATCCAGGGCTCGCTGTGCGTAGAACTGCAGCCCCGTGCCGATTGTGACCTGACCCGCAACAGCGTCTCGCTGTTTGCCCTGCGCCAGCGTTATGCCCGGTTCAGCAAGGAAGGCATCAATTTCATCGCCGCCCAATTCGCTATCGAGGCCCTGTTGAGCAACCTGAACACGGCCAGCCGCTGGGACCCGGGCGAATACCTGGACCTGGAGCAGGTAACGCTGCGTACCCGCCTGTTGCGTTTCGAGCGCTCGGAGTACAGGGAGTACCCCTTGGGCAAGATGTACGCCGATCTTTTCGACCAGTTTCATCGAGGCTGGGAGGACCTGAATGAAACCGCTTAGCGTCGGGCGACGGGTCTCTGTCATTTAGCCTGGCACTGAGCGAGAATCGACCCCCACCTTCCACACACCGGTTGCGAGGATGTCGCTGATGAAATCGATGGTATGGCTGCTGCTGGCGCCGTTGGCCTTTGCCGTGCACGCCGAGGAAAGTGACGCTCCCACCCCGTGCGACAACGTCGAGACGGCCCAGCAGAACTACGCCTGCGCCGCCTACAGCCGTACGGTTGCCGAACGCGAGCTGAACGCCGCCTTCGGCGATCTGCTAGAACGCATCAAGGAACAGTATGCCGGCCAGGGTGCGAAGATCACCGAACTGAGCAACCGCCTGAACGCCGCCCAGAACCTGTGGAAGCAAGTACGCGACGCCGACTGCAAGGTCGAGACCTTCGACAGCACACCGGGCAAGGAGTACGACGCCGCACTGAACACCTGCCTGGCGCAACGCAGCGACGACCGCTCCGAATACCTGCAGTCCCTTGGCCTGCAAAACTCCGATTGAGGCACCCCATGAAAATCTGCGGCATCGAAATCAAGGGCAGCGAAGCCCTGCTGGCCGTGGCCAGCCTGGACGCCGGCCAGCCCGTGCACGTTGGCGTGGCCACCAAGAAGATCGGCCTGGAGGATGACGAGGATGCCGCCCAGGTAAAGGCATTCGCCGCACAGGTCAGAGCCTTTGTCAGCGAGCATGGCATCGGGCAATTGGCGATCAAGAAGCGCAGCAAGAAGGGCGACTTTGCCGGCGGCCCGACCACCTTCAAGATCGAGGGCGTGCTGCAGTTGCTGGACAACTGCACGGTGGAGCTGGTGTCGCCACAGACCGTCAGCGCCCAGGCCAAGAAGCACAATCTCGAGCTGCCGGGAACGCTGAACAAGTATCAGCATGAGGCCTACAAGAGCGCCTGTGCGGCGCTGCTCAAGCGCGGCTGAGGGCGCCTGCGCACGTCACTGATCTAGCCAAAAACGACCTGTTCATAGGTATGCCGGCCATGCCCCTTGTCGCCACCGCGCAGCGCTCCCAGAATCGGGGCACCCTTCGCCTCGAACAAGGACAACCGCCATGATGCACGCCGATTTGATCGATCAGGACGACCTGCTGGGCCAACTGCGCGCCCTGGGCTTCGAGATGCCTGCCGGCGCTAGCGCCGAGCAGGCCTGCGAATGTGCGGTACGCGGCTTGAGCGCGGAACGCGCCCGGGCCCTGCGCGGCCTGGTGGAGCAGTTGTACACCGGCAGCGCGACGATACTGCCGGCGGTGCGCCAGGCGATCGACAAGCAGTTGCTGCCGGCGCTGGCGAACCACAAAAGCCTTCACGGTTGACCCCATCGCGGGTCAAGCCCGCTCCCACAGGCGCTTCACTGCCCTTCAGAGCAGCGATGTACCGGTGGGAGCGGGCTTGACCTGCGATGCGGTCGGCCTGGTCTACAGCCTCACACTGGCAAACGTCGACTCATTGCGCGCCTGACTCAGCGCCGACATCGGCCCGGCCAGCGGCGACAGCACCAGCGCCTGCGGCAGCGGCATCATCGCCACCTGCTGGGCCGTGTTCGAGCCTACCCGCTCATCACGCGGCGGTATCCCGAAGTACTCCCGGTAGCACTTGGAAAAGTGCGGCGTGGACACGAACCCGCACACCGATGCCACCTCGATGATCGACATCGGCGTCTGCTTGAGCAGCTGCCGCGCACGAATCAGCCGCAGCTTCAGGTAATAGCGCGACGGCGAACAATGCAGGTACTTCTGGAACAACCGCTCCAGCTGGCGCCGCGACACCGCCACGTACACCGCCAGTTCGTCCAGGTCGATCGGCTCTTCGAGGTTGGCCTCCATCAGCGCCACGATTTCCTGCAGCTTGGGCTGGTTGGTACCGAGCATGTGCTTGAGCGGCACGCGCTGGTGGTCCTGCTCGTTGCGGATACGCTCGTACACGAACATCTCCGAGATCGCCGCCGACAGCTCGCGGCCATGATCGCGACTGATCAGGTGCAGCATCATGTCCAGCGGCGCGGTGCCGCCCGAGCTGGTGAAGCGGTTGCGGTCCAGGGTAAACAGGCGCGTGCTCATGCTCACCCGCGGGAAGGCCTCCTGCATCGCGGCCAGGCACTCCCAGTGCACGCTGCAATCGAAGCCATCGAGCAGCCCCGCACAGGCCAGCGCCCAGCTGCCGGTACACACCGCCCCCAGCCGACGCGACTGGCGGGCCTGGCTCTGCAGCCAGGTCACGTGTTCACGGGTCACGGTGCGCTGGATGCCGATGCCGCCACACACGATCACGGTGTCCATCGCCGGCGCCGCGTGCATCGCCGAATCAGGAGTGATCTGCAGGCCGTCGCTGGCCCACACCTGACCGCCATCCACGCTCAGGGTGCTCCAGCGATACAGCTCGCGACCCGACAACTGGTTGGCCATGCGCAGCGGCTCGACCGCGGAGGCCAGGGAGATCAGCGTGAAGTTGTCCAGCAGCAGGAAACCGATGGATTGGGGGGTGCGGTTCTGGTTTGGGGTTGCGGAGTTGTACGACGTCATCGCGATCTCTCCTCACACAATGCAGGGTGTGCCTCAGGCTCGGGCTTTTTGTCATGGCCCCGGTTCGATTGCAGGGGCTTTGCCAAACCCAACGCAAATGCCATGCCCAAACTTGAATACGCATTCAACAACACCTGAAAACGACATCGCGATGTGTCTAGTTCGCCCACGCCCGCAGGGTCGCTTTTAAACGCAAAAGGCCGGGCCAAAGCCTGTCTGTAGTCCCGTTGTGAAATTGGGTAGCACTTGTGGGAAGGATGCCCAGAAACGACAACGCGCGGTGTCACCGCGCGTGCTGGAAGGGGTGGTTTGGCCAGTGAATCGCCATCGGCCGGGGCGCGCCAAAACGCAGCGCTCGCTCAAAGCGATGGGCCAAAACGGCGCAGCCACGCCTCAGCATTCGATGGCGTTCACCGCCAGCCCGCCGCGAGAGGTTTCCTTGTACTTGTCGTGCATGTCGGCGCCGGTGTCGCGCATGGTGCGGATCACCCGGTCGAGGGAGATGAAGTGCTCGCCGTCACCGCGCAAGGCCATCTGCGCGGCGTTGATCGCCTTGACCGCGGCAATCGCGTTGCGCTCGATGCACGGCACCTGCACCAGCCCGCCGACCGGATCGCAGGTCAGCCCCAGGTTGTGTTCTAGGCCGATCTCGGCGGCGTTCTCCAGTTGCGCCGGGGTGGCCCCGAGCACTTCGGCCAGGCCCGCCGCCGCCATTGCGCAGGCCGAGCCGACCTCGCCCTGGCAGCCGACTTCGGCGCCGGAGATCGACGCGTTCTTCTTGCACAGGATGCCCACCGCCGCCGCGCCCAGAAAGAAGTCCACCACGCTGGCTTCGCTGACCTCGTCGCTGAAGCGCATGTAGTAGTGCAGCACCGCCGGGATGATGACTGCCGCGCCGTTGGTGGGGGCGGTGACCATGCGCCCGCCTGCGGCGTTTTCCTCGTTGACCGCCAGCGCATACAGGTTGACCCACTCCATGGCACTGAGGGTGGAGCCGATCACGTTGGGCTTGCCCAGTTCCTGCAGGCTGCGGTGCAGGCGTGCCGCGCGGCGGCGCACATTGAGCCCGCCCGGCAGGATGCCCTCGTGGCGCAGGCCGTTTTCGACACAGGCCTGCATGGCCCGCCACAGGGTCATGAGCCCGGCACGGATTTCAGCCTCGCTGCGCCACACCTTTTCGTTCTCCAGCATCAGTTGCGACACGCGCAGGTCGTGCTGCCGGCACAAATCCAGCAGTTCCACGGCACTGTTGAAGTCGTAGGGCAGCACGGTGGTGTCGGCGTCCAGCACACCGCTGGCCGCCTGCGCCGCGTCCACCACGAAGCCGCCGCCCACCGAGTAGTAGGTATCGCGGTGCAGCTCGCCCTGCTCGCCCTCGGCGATCAGGGTCAGGGCATTGGGGTGGTACGGCAGGTTCTCGTCCAGCAGGCGCATGTCGCGGGCCCAGACGAAGCCGACCGGCCAGCGTCCGTCCAGCAGCAGGCTGTCGGTTTCGCGCAGCGTGGCGATGCGCGGGGCGATCTGCGCCGGGTCGATGGCGTCCGGCCATTCGCCCATCAGGCCCATGATCACCGCGTTGTCACTGCCGTGACCGATGCCGGTGGCCGACAGCGAGCCGTACAGGCGCACCTCGATACGCCGCACCCGGGCCAGCAGGTTGCGCTCGCGCAGCCCCTGCACGAACAGCGCTGCGGCGCGCATCGGGCCGACGGTGTGCGAGCTTGAAGGGCCGACACCGATCTTGAACAGGTCGAACACACTGATGGCCATGCCGCGTACCTCTGGCTGCTACGCTGAAAAGGCGGCAATCCGCCGGTTTCGCGCATCATCAGGCTTTTGTCAGCGACCACGACGTCTGCAACCGACGCGCTCTTGTCCAGCAGCGCCGCCCGTTGCCAGGGCAGGACCTGCGCCGTTTTTTTGCGGTGCACATGCGCCAGAACCGCGTTTTTCGAGGCCGACGACACTGTAAGCGACCTCATTGGCACTGGATGCGACCCTGCCTGTACTGGATACGACGCACCCGGTAGGCGTTTGATTTTCGCTGTTAGATGATCGGTACCGACTCGATTGCACGGCCCCTGTCCCGTGGGACATCCGAAAAAAACCAGGAGTCCACCATGAAAGGTTCACCCCCGCTGTTGCTGGCCGCGCTGCTGAGCCTGCCGGCGCTGGCCCAGGCCGTGGAGCCCGAGCAGTGCCACACCGTCAACTTCTCCGACGTCGGCTGGACCGACATCACCGTGACCACTGCAGTCACCAGTGCGGTGCTCCAAGCGCTTGGCTACAAGACCCGCACCACCATGATCTCGGTACCGGTGACCTACAAGTCGCTGGCCGACGGCAAGAACATGGACGTGTTCCTCGGCAACTGGATGCCGACCATGGAAAACGACATCAAGCCTTACCGCGATGCCGGCACCGTCGAGACCGTGCGTGCCAACCTGGAGAATGCCAAGTACACCCTGGCCGTGCCCCAGGCGCTGTATGACAAGGGCCTGAAGAACTTCGCCGACATCGCGAAATTCAAGAAGGAGCTGGACGGCAAGATCTACGGCATCGAGCCTGGCAACGACGGCAACCGCACCATCCAGAGCATGATCGACAAGAATGCCTTCGGCTTGAAGGACGCCGGCTTCAAGGTGGTGGAGTCGAGCGAGGCCGGCATGCTCGCGCAAGTCGACCGTGCCCAGCGCCGTGGCACCGACGTGGTGTTCCTCGGCTGGGAACCGCACCCGATGAACACGCGCTTCAAGATGAAATACCTCGAAGGCGGCGACGACTTCTTCGGCCCCGACTACGGCAAGGCCACCGTGCTCACCAACACGCGCAAGGGCTACAGCCAGGAGTGCAGCAACGTCGGCCAGTTGCTCAAGAACCTCTCCTTCACCCTGGACATGGAAAGCACCCTGATGGGCAAGGTGCTCGACGACAAGGTCAAGCCCGACGCCGCCGCCAAGGCCTGGCTCAAGCAGAACCCGCAGGTGCTCGACACCTGGCTGGCCGGCGTGACCACCGTGGATGGCAAACCGGGCCTGGAGGCGGCCAAGGCCAAGCTGACGCAGTAAGCACGCCCCGCGCCGGGGGGCGATTGCCCGGCGCGGGTTGTTTCCAATCCCTTGCAGGTGGACGCTCGCTATCATGCTGATCGATCAAAAAATACCCCTTGGCCAGCACATCGCGGCCTTCGTCGAGTGGTTGACGCAACACGGCGCCAACTACTTCGACGCCTTCGCCGAGGCGCTGGAGTTCATGATTCACGGGGTGACCGGGGCGCTGACCTGGTTCAACCCATTCGTCCTGATTGCCCTGGTGGCCCTGATCGCTCACCTGATCCAGCGCAAATGGGCGCTCACCGTATTCTGCGCGCTGTCGTTCCTGCTGATTCTCAACCTCGGCTACTGGCAGGAAACCATGGAAACCCTGGCCCAGGTGCTGTTCGCCACCTTCGTGTGCGTGGCCATCGGCGTGCCGCTGGGCATCCTGGCGGCACACAAGCCGATGTTCTACACCGCCATGCGCCCGGTACTCGACCTGATGCAGACGGTGCCCACGTTCGTGTACCTGATCCCGACCCTGACCCTGTTCGGCCTGGGCGTGGTGCCGGGGCTGATCTCGACGGTGGTGTTCGCGATTGCCGCGCCCATCCGCCTGACCTACCTGGGCATCCGCGACGTGCCGCAGGAACTGCTGGATGCCGGCAAGGCGTTCGGCTGCTCGCGGCGCCAGCTGCTCTCGCGCATCGAACTGCCGCATGCCATGCCCAGCATCGCGGCGGGGGTCACCCAGTGCATCATGCTGTCGCTGTCGATGGTGGTGATCGCCGCGCTGGTGGGCGCCGATGGTCTGGGCAAACCGGTGGTCAACGCACTCAACACCGCCGATATCGCGCTGGGCTTCGAGGCGGGGCTGGCGATCGTGCTGCTGGCGATCATGCTCGACCGTATCTGCAAGCAACCGGACGCACCGGCAAGGAGTGAAGCATGAGCATCATTCGCTTCGAAGAGGTCGACGTGATCTTCTCGCGCCACCCGCGTGAGGCGCTCAGCCTGCTGGACCAGGGCCTCACGCGTGAACAGATCCTGAAGAAGACCGGCCTGGTGGTCGGCGTCGAGAAAGCCAGCCTGGACATCAACAAGGGCGAGATCTGCGTGCTGATGGGCCTGTCGGGTTCAGGCAAGTCGAGCCTGCTGCGCTGCATCAACGGCCTGAACACGGTGAGCCGCGGCAAGCTGTTCGTCGAGCATGAAGGCGCACAGATCGACATTGCCCACTGCACCCCGGCCGAGCTGAAGATGATGCGCACCCAGCGTATCGCCATGGTGTTCCAGAAGTTCGCCCTGATGCCCTGGCTGACGGTACGCGAGAACATCAGTTTCGGCCTGGAGATGCAGGGCCGGCCCGAGAAGGAGCGGCGCAAGCTGGTGGACGAGAAGCTCGAGCTGGTGGGCCTGACCCAGTGGCGCAACAAGAAGCCCGACGAGCTGTCGGGCGGCATGCAGCAGCGCGTGGGCCTGGCCCGGGCGCTGGCGATGGACGCCGACATCCTGCTGATGGACGAACCGTTCTCGGCGCTCGACCCGCTGATCCGCCAGGGCCTGCAGGACGAGCTGCTTGAGCTGCAACGCAAGCTGGCCAAGACCATCGTGTTCGTCAGCCATGACCTGGACGAGGCCCTAAAGCTCGGCAGCCGCATCGCGATCATGAAGGACGGGCGCATCATCCAGTACAGCAAGCCCGAGGAGATCGTGCTCAACCCGGCGGACGAGTATGTGCGTACCTTCGTCGCGCATACCAACCCGCTCAACGTGCTGTGCGGGCGCAGCCTGATGCGCACGCTGGACAAGTGCAAGCGCATCAACGGTTCGGTATGCCTGGACCCGGGTGGTGATTCTTGGCTGGACCTGGCCGAGGGCAACACCATCAGGGGCGCGCGCCAGGGCGTCAACGGCATGGCCTTGCAGAACTGGGCGCCCGGCGAGGCGGTGGAGGGGCTGGAGCGCAAGCCGACGCTGGTGAATGCCAATATCGGTATGCGCGAGGCGTTGCAGATTCGTTATCAGACGGGGAACAAGCTGGTGTTGCAGGAAGGGAATCAGGTGGTGGGGATATTGGGCGACAGCGAGCTGTATCACGCGTTGTTGGGCAAGAATCTGGGGTGAAGCCACGCTCGTCGTTTTCGTAAGGGGGACTGGCATACTCGCGCAACAGGTTGTCCAGCAACTTGTTGCGCCGAGGCGCATAAACGGAGCATCTTAGAAAAGCCAGCCCACCAAAAACAGCAGCAACTAAACAAATTCATTATTTCTTTGCACAAGAAAAGCCACCGACCGTAGATAAGCACCAGAAATTTTCTTTGCCCGATCCACCCTGACTAAAACTCCAAATTACTTAACGACTTTTTAAACTTACGACAACCTCAGCACGCCTTCAACAATGTCGTCAAACTGACTATCGGCTCTACATCCAGTCCGTTTCCAACGGGTTCATTCTTAAAAAATACAGCTTGACCTTTCCATTCTAATACGGGACAGGCAGGACGAATATGAACTGGCCGGTGATAATATAGATTATTATATGTATGACAAAGAGCAGCTCACGGTCTAGTTTCAAAATCAAATCAGTACCCACACCCTTGAATTCTCCCACTACAGAAATATATTCTAGCCCCTCAAAAAAACGCCTATCATCGCCATTGGAAAAAATTCGGGAATTTCAATTTTAATTTTCATATAGTTCGGGGACTTTACTTGTGTAAATATAAACTTCACCCCGACCCATGCCCACGCTTGATACTTCCAGGAAGAGTTGGTACGAGGCCATGATCAGGAGGGTGCATCTAGGTCATTCTGCCTATGAAATCAAGAGAAGCGTAGAAAGTCAACCAACTTACAAAGTGCACCTATCCGAGCCACTTTTGAGATTGAATGCAGTTCCTCAGCAGAATAAAAATTCATTGTAGCCCGCACCATTCCCGTCGATACATCAGAGAAGCGATCAGCCGAACAAAAATCGCTTTCGAGGGCGCCAACTCTGTACCCACCCCGTTTACTCTTCCGACTAAATCTCAGTACTTTGCCACCCTGTAAAATAACAGCTCCATCCTTTAGGTCCTTATCAAAGAAATAGATCTCAAAATCATTACCCCACCTTAACCTCCTATAATACTTGAGTAGCGGCACCAGCCTTATACCAACAGCTTCGAATCCAACACCTAGCCTTTCATCGCAAAAAAAATAATTTTTTACATTAACATCAACCCATTTATTACCATAATTTACAGAATACCACCTTTCATAAAAATGAAAGTCTGAAACAGACCCTACCAGATCATAGTCGCCCATCACAACATCACTCACCCCCCATCCTTTGAGCCCAAAAACTTCGGGAGAATCATCCACCGCGTGATTTAAAAACAAATCAAACAACTTAATCAAATTAATCTTCAACATAATAAATTCACCTTACCTAACCACCGGATTGGTACCTTGTTTATGATATCTAGTCAAAATATCTCTAACCTGCACAAACTCGGGCGACTCGCATTCCCATGGGACGCAATGATACTAGGCCTCGACATATGACAGAGGAGGCATCTAAAATGGTGATCATAAAAGGCTATACTACGTCCATCCTGAGGGCGTAGTCTGCCGCCAAAGAACATTAAATATGTATTGCTGCCCGCCTCAATACATGGCGGGCCACGTCAGAAGCGGCAATGCTTCGCCTACCTCTTACTACATATAAAATCAACAAATCTTAAAAAAGCCACAGGAGCACCTTTAACGTTTTCTCGCCGCCCATCACAGTCAACCCTGTATAAACTCATACTTCTTTTAACTGTATCAACCACGAACCCTGGAAGTTTACCCGACTCATCAAGCCCGCTTTCGATTGCGCTAACAACATATGCGCCTTTTTTTCTCCAGCTTCCAAAAAAAACAACTATCTTTTCCTCAATTATTACTGCACCATCTTCATAACCTTCCCAAAAATAGAACGCTAACGGTCCTGACTCACCTCTTGGCAAAGCACGGTAAGACCAGTACGCCTTTAAAAGCGTAGCCAATCGTACTTTAGGGCCTACTCCTATACCACTACCTACTTTCTCATCTGCAAAAAAATACAGCTTATGCAGCAAGCCCACACTACGCTTTTGGTATGGGACAAAAATTTCTTTTTCATAAGCATGAAACTCCAACTTATCACCTGACACTTCATACCCAGCGTCTTCCAAAACTTCAACGCGAAGAGCAGGTAAATGTAGCGACTCTACCCCATCAAAATTCAGCCTATCCAAAAACGTATAAAATATCTCAAAAAAAGAAGTATTAATCATGTTTTTCATTTGACCTTACCTACTACAGGATTGGTACCTGAAATTTGGTGGTTTTTCAGGATGGCCTCAACTTTTTCAAACTCTGGCACTCGATTTGATTTTGGATTTGCATCAATCCCTGCTCGTGCAGATTTACTTAACCTAGCAAGATTTTTCGAGTCATCGAGATAATCAATAACGCACTCGCAAACCTTTTTCCATTGAGAAGCGCTTAATTTGCGCATGGCGGGATCAGCAGGTTCTAAAACTATTTTAGTCCCAGTGGTATCTGGCTTTAATGCGACATGTCCATGAGAACCAGGCCTTTCGACATTTACATGAACTGCTCGATTCATGACATCAGGTCCGACTGTGCTTCCTTTAACCGGATACCCAGCCAGCCCCAGCGGATCCACCCACCCAACCGGATTCGGCGCATACGCATACAGATTCAACCCACCCGCATAACTGATCGGGTCTTTA
>NZ_QKRS01000013.1:0-57807 GCF_024261405.1 Pseudomonas sp. FBF18
GCAAGAGCGACCTCAGAACCGCGTCGTGGCACTCACCCCGAACGTCCTGCGATCCCCCCGCGCATCCCACGCCACATCGAACGGCAGCGGCACGCTGTCGGTCTTGTACTGCTTGTCGGTGAGGTTGTTCACGTAGGCGGTGAAGTCCAGGTCATACTGCCCGCCCACATGGTACGTGGCGCTGGCATTGCCCAATGTGTAGCCACCCTGCGACACGCTGTGGTCGGCCTGCGCGGTGGGCAGAAAGAAGATCCGGCTCTGGTAGCGCCAGTCGGTGCCCAGGGTGATGTCGTCGCCGTTCTCCAGCGCAATGCGATAACTGCCCCCCACCGCCAGCGTGCGCGACGGCGAACGTGCAATGCGGTTGCCCGAGTAGTCCACACCCCCCGACTCGAAGTCCTGCAACTCGGTATGCAGCAGCCCCAGCGAGCCATGCAGTTCCAGGTTGGCCAAGGGCAGCGCCTGCAACTCGAACTCGGCACCGCGTATCACGCCCTGGCCGCTGTTGGTCAGCAACGACACCACCTGCCCGTTGCGCACCGACACCGCGTTCACCTGGATGTCCGAATAGTCGTAGTAGAACACGTTGGCATTGGCGATCAGGCGCTCGTCGAACCACTCGCTCTTGACCCCCAGTTCGTAGGCGTCGACGTTCTCCGGGGCCACCACCGAGGCCTCGGCCTGCACCTGCGCCCCGCCGCTGAAGCCGCCGGAACGAAAGCCCTTGGCATAACGAAAGTACACCCGCGCGTTGTCGTTGAGCTGGTATTCGGGGGTGAAGTCGTAGGTCAGCTTGTTCCAGGTGCGTTTCTCGTCCTGCACCACCGTGGTCGCCAGCGGCCCGCTGTAATGCTTCCACCAGTCGTTGCGGTTGCTGAAGTCGACACTGGCAGCATCCGGCGCGGCCACCCGGCGCAGGTCGATGTCCTTGGTTTCGCGGGTCCAGCGCAGGCCGGCGGTGAAGCTCAGGTCGTCGGTGGCCTGCCAGGTGCTGCTGCCGAACAGCGCGAAGCTGTCGGTCTTCTGGTCGATGTCGGTACGCCCGAAGTCGGCCACGCCGAAGGCCTGGTTGTAGGCTTCGGGGAACAGCGCATTGCTGTTGTGGCTGTCGAGCTGTTCGTGGAACAGGTGGGTGCCGACGATCCAGCTCACCGGCTGGTTCTTCGCCGACGACAGGCGCAGCTCCTGCGATACCTGCTTCCAGCGGTCGTCGTTATAGCCACGGCCGAACTCGTAGATGCTCATGTTCGGGCTCTGGGCCTTTTCGTGCACGTCGTCGAAGGCGGTGATCGAGTCCAGCTGCAGCTCGCCCAGGTCCCACTTGAGCGCCAGTTGCAGGCCGTTGTGCTCGATGCGGTCATCGGCCTTGCCGGTGAAGGCGACCTTGTCGGAGGCAGGCTTGGGCGCGGGCCCGAACAGCGTGCTGCCGCCCGGCCCGGCACCCCAGGCGCGGGCCACGATACCTTGCCCCTTGTAGTCACGGGCGTGCAGCTGCAGGGTGGCCTGCAGGTCGTCGTTGACCTGGGCCAGCAGTTGCAGGCGCAGGGCCTGGTCGTGGATGTCGCCGGCAGTGTGGCCATCGACCTCGTTCTTGAGCTGGCCGTCGCTGCTCTGGTCGATGAACGCCACCCGCGCGGCCAGGCGGTCCTTGACCAGGGTATCGCCGTAGGCACCTTCGTACAGGCGCGAATTGTAGTTGCCCAGGTCGAGCTTGAAGTAGCCGTTGGCGCCGTCTTCGAAGCTTGGCTTGCGCGACACGAAGTTGATCGCGCCACCGGTGGTGTTCTTGCGCCACAGCGTGCCTTGCGGGCCGCGCAGCACCTCGACGCGCTCCATGTCGTAGAGCGGGAAACCGGTGGCCACGTGCGGGTCGATGTACACGTCATCGGTATAGATGCCCACCGGGTACACGGTGGTCGAGGCCATGTCGCCCGAGCCCATGCCGCGGATGTACCAGCGCGGGCGCTGGTGCCCGGCGAACTCGGGGGCGATGGCGTTGGGCACGTTCTGCAGGGCCTTGCCGGCACTGAAGCCGCCGCCGCTGCGGTCGATCTGGCGGTCACTGACCACCGAGATCGCCGAGGGTACGTCCTGTACCGACTCTTCGCGCTTCTGCGCGGTCACGGTGACGGTGGGCAAGGCGTCGGCGGGCGGTGCGGCGGCAAGCGCAGCGGCGCCGTGCAACGTGGCGGCAATGGCCAGGGCAAGGGGTAGATAGGCGGTAGGGGCAGGCATGGCGGGGGTTCCGATAAGTCAGGGTAAGCGGACTATCGCAAGCAGCGTGCCAATGCTTTATGTAGTTGAATTATATGAATTTTATGAATTATTCGAACAGCGGCTGCTGACCAGGCAACAGTGTGGCAGCAGCGGGTTGTGTGCTGGGCATCAGGGCTGCTGCGCAGCCCATCGAGGTTCAAGCCCGCTCCCAAAGTGATCACCGCCACCCTGCAAGAGCGGGCTTGACCCGCGAAGCTTTTACCAGTCGTAGGTCAACTCAAGCGCCGCCGTACGCTCCTGACCGTAATAGCAGCCAAACGCATATACGCACGTCGACACATACTCCCGGTCGAACAGATTCTGCACGTTCAGGCTCGCCTGCAGGCCTTTCAACCCCAGCTGCGCCAGGTCGTAGTTGATCGTTGCGTCATACACCACGAACGACGGTGTCTTGAAGGTGTTCGCCGAGTCCCCGTAGTTCTTGCCGGTGTACCTGGCCCCTGCCCCTACTGTCAGCCCGGCCAGGCTGTCGTCGAAATGCCAGGCCACCCAACTGCTGGCCGACCACGGTGCCTGCGCCGCGTTGCGGTTGCCCTCGTCGCCGTCGGCGCTCTTGGTGCGGAACGAATCCAGGTACGACAGCGCCAGCAGCAGGTCCACCTGCCCCACGCTGCTCTTGGCCTCCAGTTCGATACCGCGCGAGCGAATCTCGCCATCCTGGGTCTGGTACATCGGGTCGTCGCGGTCGGTGGTCAGCACGTTCTTCTGCTTGATCTGGTACACCGACGCCGTGATCAGGGTGTTGTCCTGCGGCTGGTACTTGACCCCCACTTCATACTGCTCGCCCTCGATCGGCTTGAACGAACTGGCACCACGCGCCGGTGAGCTCTTGCCCACCGACGGCATGAACGATTCGGCATAGCTCACATAGGGCGCCAGGCCGAACTCGGTGACGTAGGTCAGGCCCACTCGCTTGGTGAACTTCTTGTCCTTCTGCGGCACCTTGCGCTCTGCCGGGCTTTGCGCCAGCAGGTCGCGGTTCTCGACCTCGGCCCAGTCCTGGCGCCCGCCCAGGGTCAGGATGAAGCGGTCGAAGCGGATCTGGTCCTGCACGTACAGGCCGGTCTGCTTCACCGTGTTGTCCCACTTGGTGGTCAGGGTCGGCACGCCGTCGGTGTGGTAGTTGGTGGGGTTGTACAGGTCGATGATCTCGGCGTTGTAGAGGTTGTAGCCCTGGTAGCGACGGGTGAACTTGCGGTAGTCCACGCCGCCCAGCAAGGTGTGCTCCAGCGCCCCGGTGCTGAACGTGCCCTCCAGGTTGTTATCGATGCTGTAGGTGGTGTTGTGCTGGCGCCAGTCCAGCTTGGTGCGGGTGGCGCGGGTATCGTCGACCACGCCGTTGGCATCGGTGACGAAGCGGTTCAGGTAGAAGCCGCGGTAGCGATCGTTGACGTCGATGTAGCGTGCACTCTGACGAAACTTCAGGTTGTCGTTGAACACGTGCGACAGGTCGTAGCCGAACACCTGCTGGTCGCGGGTGTAGGCGTTCCAGTCGCTGTCGCCCAGGAACACGTCGCGGTCGATATGCTGGCCGCGGCTGTTGCGATACAGCGTGCCGATGACCGGCAGCGCCTGATAGTCCGCCGCGCCCTTGTCGCGCTGGATCTGCGCGTAGGCGGTGAACTCGGTCTGCTCGTTTGGCGCCCAGGTCAGGCTCGGCGCGATCAACGTGCGCGACTCGTCGGCATGCTCGACCTGCTCGTTGCCGCTCTTGGCCAGGCCCACCAGGCGGTAGCTCAGGGTCTTGTCGGCGTCCAGCGCACCGCCCACATCGAAGGCACCCTTGACCCGGTCATAGCTGCCATAGCTGAGCTTGACCTGATGATGGTCCTCGGTGCCCGGGCGCTTGGACACCAGGTTGATCATGCCGCCCGGCTGGTTCTGGCCGTACAGCACCGAAGCCGGGCCCTTGAGCACTTCGATGCGTTCAAGCAGGTAGGGGTCGATCTGCGGCGCGCCGCCCAGGCTGCCGGCATACGGCAGGTAGGCGCCATCCAGGTACAGCAGGGTCGGCGCAAAGCCGCGGCTGCCGATCTCGTCGGCGATGGTGTTGCGGTCGGTGTAGCCGTTGGTACTCAGCCCCGGCGTATAGCGCAACGCCTGGGTCAGGTTGCGAGCGCCCTGGGTCTGCACTTGGGCGGCGGTGACCACGTTGACTGCCTGGGGGATTTCGAGGATCGGCGTGTCGGTCTTGGTGGCCGTGGCGCTGCGGGTGGCCACGTAACCTTCCACCGGGCCGCGCGCGTCTTCCAGGCTGCGGCCATCGATGGCGGTGGGCGCCAGGTTGAGCGCGGCGCCATCGCTCAACGGGTACAGGCTCCAGGTGCCGCCGCGGGTGCTGCCCAGCCCCAGGCCAGTGCCGGTCAGCGCCTGGCGCGCGGCCTGTTCGGCAGTGAAATTACCGCGTACCGCAGCGGCACGCTTGCCCTCCAGCAGCGCCGGGCTTACCGACAGGGTGTGCCCGCCTTCGCGAGAGATACGGCTGAGCGTCTCGCCCAGCGGCCCGGCCGGCAGGTCGAAACGGTGCACGACACTGCTGGCCGCGATGGCGTTGTCGGCCTGCGCAGGCATCGTCGACAGCGGGCCAAGGGCGATGGCCAGGGCCAGCAGCCCTGGGCGGAAAGTCATGTGTGACATGGTGGCAAGGTGCTCGTTGTAGGTTGGCATTCAACGAGCAAGACCGACGAAAACGCCAACCCCCTCACACCGGGTGCAAAAAAATCAGCGCGCCTCTATTCGGGTCAGCCAGCCGCCGTACTGCTCCAGGCGAATCGGCAAGGTCTCGGCCAATGCGTGCAGGGTGGCATCGCTGTCATCCAGGCTGAACACCCCGAACACCCGCACCTGCGCCGCCTGCGGGCTTGTGCGCAGCAGCCCCGGACGATAGCGGCGCAGCACTTCGACCACCTCGCCCAAGGGCTCGTCGTGTACCACCAGTTGCCCGCTCTGCCAGTCGGCGCGGCTGCGCAGCGACACTGCTTCGGGGTGGATACCCTGCGCATCGAAACGCGCCGCCTGGCCCTCTTCGACAACGCTGCTGGCGCCCCCACGGGTGGTCAGTCGCACGCTGTGCTGCTGCACTGCCACCAGGCTGTGGTCACGGCTCTGGCGCACCAGGAACTGCGTACCCAAGGCACGCGCCTCGCCGTGCGCCGTGGCAATCACGAAGGGCCTCGCGGCATCGGCCGCCACCCTTACCAGCACCTCACCTTCACGTATCAGCACACGGCGCTGCGCAGCGTCGAAGCGAATGTCCACGGCGCTGCGCGCGTTGAGCAACAGTTCGCTGCCATCGGCCAGGGTCACGCGCTTGCGCTCACCCGTGGCACTGTGCAGATCGGCAAACAGGCCTTCGAGCGGTGTCAGACGGTTGGCGATGCCGCCTGCACCCAGCCCCAGCAGCAGCATCGCCAGGCCGCCACCCAGCACCTTGCGCCGGCCGTGCACGGGCGCCGCCAGCAAGCTGCGACTGGCGGCCTGGCGCTGGCCGGGGCTGCGCGCCTCGGCTTCTTCGAGGCTGGCCAGCGGCTGGCTGAGCAGTGCATTGACCCGCTGCCAGGCGTGGCGGTTGGACGGGCTGGCCGACAGCCAGGCTTCGAAGGCCTGATGCCGCGCATCGCCGGGCGGTACCGACTCCAGCCGCAGCAACCAGTCGACCGCCGCCTGGGTGGCCGAATCTACCTTGGGCACGCTCATGGGCCCACCACGCTCAGGCAATGCACAAAGGCGCGGCGCAGATCGCGCTCCACCGTCGCCAGCGACACGCCCAGTTGCTCGGCTATTGCCGGCTGCGACAGGCCTTCCAGACGATGCAGCACGAACGCCTGGCGCACCCGCAGCGGCAGGCCCGCCAGCAGACGGTCGATGCTCTCGATGGCCTCGCGCACCAGGGCCAGGTCTTCTTCAGAGGGGCTGAAGCTGTCGGGCAGCAAAGCCAGCTGCTCCAGGTAGGCGCGCTCCAGGCTACGGCGGCGCCACAGGTTACGCAGCAGATGGCGCGCCACGGTGGCCAGGAAGGCCCGGGGCTGCTCCAGCTGTGGCAACTGCTGCGAGCCCAGAGCGCGCACGAACGTGTCCTGGGTCAGGTCGGCGGCATCCTGCGGGCAGTGCAACTGGCGATACAGCCAGCCGCGCAGCCAGCGGTAGTTGTCGCTGTAGAGCGCGGTGAACAGGGCGTTGGGGTCTGAAGGCGTGGGCACGCTGGGCAAATCCGACACGAATGGTAATTTGTCTCATTATCATGTTGATGTTTTGCCGTGAAAGCAATGCTGCCCTGCGACAACGCCTTGATTTAAGGTAGGCGCTTGCTGCCACCCACCAGGAGCCTGCCGATGATCCGCCCCGCCACCGCCCACGACGTTGCACCTGTACAGGCACTGATCGAGGCTGCCTATGCGCTGTACATTCCACGCATCGGTGCCAGGCCGGGGCCGATGCTGGAGGATTACGCCGCGCTGATCGCCCAGGGTCGGGTCGAGGTGTTCGAAGAGCAAGGTCAGGTGCTCGGTGTGCTGGTGCTGATCGCCCAGGCCGATGGCCTGTTGCTCGACAATGTCGCGGTAAGCCCGGCCGCTCAGGGCCGCGGGCTGGGGCGACAACTGATGGCGCATGCCGAAGCGCGGGCCCGGCAGCTGGGGCTGGAGGTGGTGCGGCTGTACACCAATGAAGCGATGAGCGAAAACCTGGGGCTGTATGAGCGGCTGGGTTATCGCGAAACCCACAGGGCCGAGCAGGCGGGGTTTCGGCGGGTGTTCATGGAGAAGCGGCTGGGCGACTGAAGTGCCTGGCCGGCAAGGCCGACGCCTACAGGCGTAGCGCTGAACCTGTAGGCGCCGGCCTTGCCGGCGAAGGGTGGTCTCAGTCTTCCAGCGGCTTGGGCGGCGCAGCCGGCTTGGCGGGCTTGGCCGGTTTGGCATGCTTGCCCGGCTTGCCCTCTGGCGCAGGCTCGGCGGCGGGCGCTGCGACCGTCGGCGCCACAATGGCCTTTTCACTGGCCGGCAACTGGTCGACCGCCGCGAAGATCTGCTCCGGCTCCACCGTGCCGTCATGCTCGATGATGTGCTTCTCGCCGTCCTTGCCCACCAGTACCACCTGGGTGCCCTTGCGCGCGCCCAGGCTGAGTTCGCGAATCAGCGCCATGGTGGTCTGCTGCTCGAGGTTCTTGTCGTCACGCTTGCCGACCATGCCCGCCACACTGTAGAGCACCAGGTTGCGCTCCTCGAACTTGCTCTTGGTCGCCGGGTCCTTGAGGGCCTCGTTCAAGGTGCGCAAGGTCGGGTCGGCGGTGCTGGGGGCAATCACGATCAGGGGTCTGGACTTGCCCAGGTCAACGGCCAGGGGCGCGTCATCGGCGAGCAGCGGGCTGGCGACTGCCAGCAGGGTGGCGAAGGTCAGTGACCGAACAAGCATGTGCATCTCCTTCTTGTTTCCATGCACCAAAGACTACAGATCAAAGCGAAAGATCCGAGCGAGCCTAAACGACTGCCCGCGTGTGTGGACGTTTACAAAAGTAACTTTCGGTTTCAAGGGTAGCTGTGCATGTGCAGAGGATAGCTGAAGGTCAGGGATGTGTCGGGCTACTGGCCCCTTCGCCGGCCAGGCCGGCTCCTGCAGGTTCGCTCAATGGTGGTGTGCAGGGGCGCAACAGCCCCATCAGAACAACCCCATCTGCCGATCGATCAGGGTGCTGAAGTCATCCCCCACAAACGGCAGTATCGCATCGGCCACCGGCTGCAGTTGCCGGGTCAGGTAATGCTCGTAGTCGATGCCGTTGCGCCGGTTTTCCAAAGGCTCGGGCCCGGCCAGGGTCATCACGTAGCTGATCCACCCGCCATTCTGGTACTGGCGTGGCCGCCCCTGGCTGTCGTTGAACTCGTCGGCCATGCGCGCCGCCCGCACATGCGGCGGCACGTTGCGCTGGTAGTCGTCCAGGGGCCGGCGCAGGCGCTTGCGGTAGACCAGCTGATCGTCCAGCTCCCCGGCCAGGGTGCGCTGCACGTAGTCCTTCACATAGGCCTGGTGCGGCCTGCGCTCGAAAATGCGCTGGTACAGCTCCTGCTGAAAGTGCTGGGCCAGCGGCGACCAGTCGGTACGCACGGCCTCCAGGCCCTTGTAGACCATCTCGTCGGGCCCGCCCTCGCGGTGCACCAGGCCCGCATAGCGCTTCTTGCTGCCCTCCTCGGCACCGCGGATGGTGGGCATCAGAAAGCGCTTGTAGTGGGTTTCGTACTGCAGCTCCAGCGCACTGTCCAGGCCGTACTCATCGCGCAGGTGCTCGCGCCACCACTGGTTGACCTGCTGCACCAGGGCACGCCCGATCTCCCCGGCCTGCGCCTCGTCATGGGCCCGCTTGAGCCACACGAAGGTCGAGTCGGTATCGCCGTAGATCACCGTGTAGCCCTGGGCCTCGATCAGCTCGCGGGTACGGCGCATGATCGCGTGCCCGCGCATTGTGATCGACGACGCCAGGCGCGGGTCGAAAAAGCGGCAGCCACTGGAACCAAGCACCCCGTAGAAGGCGTTCATGATGATCTTCAGCGCCTGCGACAGCGGCGCATTGTGCTCGCGCTTGGCCTGCTCGCGGCCCTGCCACACGCGCTCGACGATGGCCGGCAGGCAATGCCGGGTGCGCGAGAAGCGTGCGCCGCGAAAACCCGGCACCGAGTGTTCGTCATCCGGCTCGCGCAGGCCCTCGACCAGGCCGATGGGGTCGATCAGAAAGGTGCGGATGATCGACGGGTACAGGCTCTTGTAGTCCAGCACCAGCACCGACTCGTACAGGCCGGGGCGCGAATCCATCACGAAGCCGCCGGGGCTGGCCTCGTCCGGGCGCCCGCCCAGGCTTGGGGCGACGAAGCCCTGGCGGTGCATCAGCGGTATGTACAGGTGACAGAACGCCGCCACCGAACCGCCGCTGCGGTCGGCCGGCAGGCCGGTGACCGTGGCGCGTTCGAGCAGAAAGGTCAGCAGCTCGGTCCTGGCGAAGATGCGCGTGACCAGCTCGCAGTCCTTGAGGTTGTAGCGCGCCAGGGCCGGCTTGTCCTCGGCGAACATGCGGTTGATTTCGTCCATGCGCTGGTACGGCGTATCGATGGCCTTGCCTTCGCCGAGCAGGGTCTGGGCGACGTTCTCCAGGCTGAACGAGGGGAAGCTCCAGGTCGCCGACCGCAGCGCCTCGATGCCGTCGATGATCAGGCGCCCTGCAGCGGCGGCAAAAAAGTGCGTGCGGCTGCCGTGCTCGCGCCATTCCATCACCTCGCCGCCGCGCCCCAGGCGCAGCGGCACCTGCAACTGCTGGGCATGGGCGTGCAGCACGCGCAGGTCGAACTGCACCAGGTTCCAGCCGATGATCGCGTCGGGGTCGTGCCGGGCCATCCAGTCGTTCAGGCGCTCCAGCAGCTGGGCACGGCTGGCGCAGTACTCCAGGTCGAAGTCCACGCCACTGGCGTCGCCGTTGGCCGGGCCGAGCATGTACACCTGGCGCTGGCCACAACCTTCCAGGGCAATCGAATACAGCTCGCCGCGCTCGGTGGTCTCGATGTCCAGCGACACCAGGCGCAGGTTCGGCCGGTAGTCCGGGGCCGGCTTGAGCTGGGCGTCGAGCAGCAGGCCGTCGGCATCGGGGCGGCCGCTGAACGTCACCGGGGCAGTGATGAAGCGCTCCATCAGGTAGCGCTCGGGCGGGCGGATGTCGGCTTCCAGCAGGTCGACGCCCGCGGCGCGCAGGCGTTTTTCCAGCTGCATCAGCTGGCGATGCTGGCGGCAGTACAGGCCCAGCACCGGTCGGTGGCGGAAGTCGCACAGCGCCAGCTCGCGCAGCTCGACGTCGCGTTCGGTGCGCAGCACCGCCTCGACATGGGCACGCTGGGTGGCGGCGACGAACGCCACCGACGTCTGCACGGGCAGGCGCAACTGGCGCGGGCCCTGGTCGGTCGCCAGCCAGAACTCCACGCATGTGCCCTCTGGCGTATCCCGCCAGTGCCGGGTCAGGACAAAGCCCTGTTGAACCTCCACCGCTGCAACCTCGTACCCCTGTCAATGCGCCGATTCTACCTGATAGTGCCGGGCTTACCCGGCATTGCGCCGCCCCAGCGGAAAACCGTGCCGGTGCGAACGCAGGGTCAGGGTCAACGCCAGCCCCACCAGCGCCAGCAGCAGCCACGGGAAACTCTGCACGCCCCAGTGGCTCAGCAGCACGCCGCCCACCAGCCCGGCCACGGCGATGGCCAGGTTCCACACGGTGACGATCATCGACTGCGCCACGTCCGCGCCCTCGCCCGCCGCATCGGCACTGGCGGTCTGCAGCAGGGTGCCGGCGCCGCCGAAGCTCAGGCCCCACAGCGCCACACTGAAGTACACCAGCAGCGGCGCACCGGTAGCCAGGCCCAGCAGCACCGACGCCACGCCGAAACCGACCAGGCTGCCCAGCACCAGCCGGCGCAGGTGGCGGTCGATCAGCACGCCCACCACGCCAATCCCCACCAGCGCGGCGCAGCCGAACAGCAGCAGTACCGGGCCGGTGCTGCCGGCCATGCCGCCGGCCTGCAGAAACGGCACGATGTAGGTGTACAGCACGTTGTGCGCCAGCACCCAGGTGAAGATCACCGCCAGCACCGCGCTCACCCCGGGGGTGGTCAGCACCTGACCGATGGCGGCACGCCTGCCGGCCGGCAGGCCGTCGAAGTCCGGCACGCTGAGCAGCACCCAGCCCATCAGCACCAGGGTCGCCAGCGACACCAGCACGAAGGTGCTGCGCCAGCCCAGCAGGTCGCCCAGCCAGGTGCCCGCCGGCACCCCCAGCGACAGCGCCAGGGGCGCGCCGATCATGGCCACCGCCATCGCCCGGCCCTGCTGGCTCACGCTGACCATGCGCCGTGCGTACCCGGCGATCACGCCCCACGCCAGGCCGGCCGCCACCCCGCACATGAAGCGCGCCGCCAGGGTCAGGCTGTAGTGCTCGGACACCGCCGTCACCGTGTTGAACACGCCGAAGCCGAGCACCGCCAGCATCAGCACCCTGCGTCGGCGCCAGCCCTGGGTCAGGGTCACCAGCGGGATCGCCGCCAGCAGCGAGCCCAGCGCATAGGCCGTGACCAGTTGCCCGGCCATCGCCTCGCTGACCTGCAGGCCGCTGGCGATGTGCCCCAGCAGGCCGGCCGGCAGGGTCTCGGTGAGAATCGCGATGAAACCGGCCATCGACAACGCCAGCAGGCCGGACAACGGGAACGCCGGTTCGGCCTCCACCCCTGCTGCGGCCTGGGCCGGGCAACTGCTCTGGGACATGGTGCAAACTCCTGAAATAAAAAAGTAACTGCACGGTAATCCTTCCCGCCACTGCGGAAAAAGACGGGTAGAATTCCGCACAATCCGGACACACCTGTCCGCAATCGGAGAACGACCATGGACAGCCTCAGCGGCTTCGTGGTGTTTGTGAAAGTGGCCGAAACCCGCAGTTTCGTGGCCGCCGGCAAGGCCCTGGGGGTCAGCGCCTCGGCGGTGGGCAAGCGCGTGGCACGGCTGGAGAGCCGGCTGGCGGTACGCCTGTTCCACCGCAGCACCCGCAGCATCACCCTCACTGCCGAGGGCGCGCTGTTTCTGGAGCGCAGCCGGCGCATCCTGGCCGAAATCGAAGCCACCGAAGCCGAGCTGTCCCAGGCCAGCCAGGCCCCGCGCGGCAAGCTGCGGGTGAGCCTGCCCCAGGTCAGCAGCATGATCGTGCCGCTGCTCAGCGACTTCATCGGGCAGTACCCGCAGATCGAACTGGACCTGGACTTCAGCGACCGCATGGTGGATATCGTCGGCGAAGGTTTCGACGTGGTACTGCGCGCCGGCGAACCCTCCGATTCGCGTCTCAATGCCCGCCGCCTGGGCGACTTCCGGCATGTGCTGGTGGGCTCGCCGGCCTACTTCGCCGAGCACGGCACACCGCGCCATCCCAGCGAGCTGGCCCGTCACGCCGGGCTGCACTACCGCTTCCTGACCACCGGCAAACTCCAGCGCTGGCCACTGCGCCGCGCCGACAACGGCGCCGACCACGAGGTGCCGGTGTCGATGGTGTGCAACCACCTGGAAACACGCATCTGCTTTGCCATGCGCGGCCACGGTATCGCCTGCCTGCCGGACTTCACCATCACCCAGCAACTGGAACGCGGCGAATTGGTGACGGTACTGGATGAACACCTGGACCACGGCGGTTGTCTGTACCTGTTGTGGCCATCGGGGCGACAGATGTCGCCCAAGCTGCGGGTATTCATCGACTTCATGGAGCAACGGCTGTTTGCCCCGGTGCCGCCAACCGCTAGAATGCCGACCCAGGAGCCCCACCCAACCATGGATAGCCGGATACCGACATGACCAGCGCTGCCCTTTTTTCGCGGATGGAACGTTAACGTGTTTTCTGCCTGTCGCTACATCAGCCTGCTCTGTCTGCTGCCCGCCCTGGCCCTGGCCGATGAGGTGCGCATCGACCCCCACGCCGACCTGCTGTACCGCCAGGCCCTGCCGTTTCTGGAGCAGGCCGATGCACGCAGCCGTGCCCTGCCACTGACCCCCGAGCCCGGCGACCAGGAGCTGATCGGCGAGGTCGAGGCGCTGGGGCGCATCCTGGAACCGGCGGTGGCGCTGCTGCGCAAGGCGGCCGAACTCGACCACCCGGTGGCGCAGTACCGCCTGGCGCTGTTCTACATCACCTACCTGCCGCAGAACGACATCGCCAGGTCCGCCTGCCCGCTGCTCGAAGCCAGCATTCGCCAGGGCTTCGCCCCGGCCGCCCTGGGCATCACCACCTGGTGCCCGGCCTTCAGCGACAGCGCCGACTACCGCCAGGCGCTGGAACGCATACCGCTGAACAACACCCTGTACGCCCCCTATTACCCGCAGCCGGCGGTGCGCCTGGAATGCAATCGCCAGCAGCCCCAGGGGCTGAACATGCAGTGGGGGCGCCAGCGTGACTTCCAGGCCGAGGTCTACCGCCTGCTGGGCACCATCGACCCGGGCCAGCGCCTTACCTACTACCAGAAGGCCGTCGACATCAACGGCTGCCTGCCGGCGCAGCGACGCCTCACCAGCCAGCGCTGAAGTACGCGGGCACCGCAAGATCGTACAAGGCAAGCGCCCACGGCTCTGGCATCCTGTGCAACCGACCCCAAGCGTGTGTTGTCATGTCCCGTTCTGCCGTTGCCCGCACTGCCTACATCCAAGGCTCGATCGCCTGCCTGCCGCTGTCGCTGGCGGTGGCCCCCTGGGGGCTGCTGGCCGGTTCCATGGCCATCGAGGCCAACCTCACCCCGCTCGAAGGCCAGGGCCTGTCGGCCATCGTGTTCGCCGGCGCCGCGCAACTGGTGGCCATCGGCATGCTCAAGGGCGGCGCCAACCTGTTCTCGATCCTGCTCACCACCCTGCTGCTGACCTCCCAGCACCTGCTGTACGGCCTGTCGATGCGCCCGGTGATCGCCGACCTGCCGCTGCGCTGGCGGCTGGGCCTGGGCTTTCTGCTGACCGACGAATTCTTCGCCCTCACCAGCCAGTACGACCGCCAGCAGTTCAACCGCTGGTACGCGCTGGGCGTGGGCCTGACCTTCTACATTGCCTGGAACCTGTTCACCCTGGCCGGCATCGTGCTGGGGCGCAACATCCCGCACCTGGACCAGCTGGGCCTGGACTTCTCCATCGTCGCCACCTTCGTGGCGCTGATAGCGCCGCTGGTACGCAACCTGGCCACCGTGGTGTGCGTGGCCGTGGCCCTGTTCAGCTCGGTGCTGTTCAGCTACTGGCACTGGGAAACCGCGCTGGTGCTGGCCGGGCTGCTGGGCATGAGCGCAGGCTTCATCTGCCAGAAACTGACCGGAGCACGCACATGATCATGCTGCTGATCGTTGCCATGGGCCTGCTGGTGTTTCTCAACCGCTACGCCTTTCTCGAACCCCGCCTGCCGTTGCGCCTGAGTTCCAATGCGCGGCAGTTCCTGGGGTTTGCCGTGCCGGGCATGCTCACCGCCATCTGCGGGCCGATCGTGTTCATGCCTGACCACCAGCTCGACCTGAGCCTGGCCAACCCCTACCTGCTGGGCGCGGTCGTGGCCGTCGTGCTGGTGCTGTGGACCCGCAGCGTGCTGCTGAGCATGTTGCTGAGCATGGGGTTGTTCTTCGTGCTGCGCTGGTGGTTGAACGGCGCCCCATGAAAACCGTGCTGCGTGAACAGACCCGCCTGTGGCAGGCCCAGGCGCTGGGCGACATCGAGATGCTGCATGCGCGCTACGTGCAGCAGCGCTTCGCCCCGCATGTGCACGAAGGCTACGTGATCACCATCATCGAGTCCGGTGCACAGCGCTTCTGGCACCGTGGCAGCGAGCACCTGGCGCCCGAGGGCAGCATGGTGCTGATCAACCCGGACGAGCTGCACACCGGTGCCAAGGCGCATGCCCATGGCTGGCGCTACCGTGGCTACTACCCCGAGCAGGAGCGCATCACCTCGGTGCTGGACGAGCTGGAGCTCAAGCGCGGCGGCCTGCCCATCTTCAAGGCCAGCGTGCTGCACGACCCGCAGCTGGCGCGTGCCTTCAGTGGCTTGCACAGCCTGGCCGAGCATGGCGCCAGTGCGCTGGAGCAGCAGACCGCGTGGCGCGAGGCGGTGTTGCTGCTGGTGCAGCGTCATGCCGGGGCGCGCGAGGCGCGGGCACCGGGGCAGGAGCCGCAGTCGGTGGCCAGGGCCAAGGAGCTGATGGAAAGCCGGCTGGCCTACCCGCCGTCGCTGGAGGAGTTGGCGGTTGCGGTGGGCTTGTCGCCGTTTCATTTTGCCCGGGTGTTTCGCCAGGCTACCGGCCTGCCGCCGCATGCCTGGCTCAAGCAGCGCCGGCTGAGCCGTGCGCGGGAACTGCTCAAGGCTGATTGCCTGCCGTTCAACGTTGCGTTTGCGCTGGGGTATTCGGACCAGAGTCATCTGAACCGGCAATTCAAGCAGGCGTATGGCGTGACGCCGGGGGAGTATCGGCGGGCGTGTTCGGTGTGAGGTGCCGGGCTGCCCCCACGACCTGGAGCCAATGCAGGAGCCGGCCTTGCCGGCGAAGGGATCAGCCCCTCACCCATGCACCCAGCGCCGATGCAGCCCTCGCGCCAGTGCATCCAGCATGAAGCCCAGCACCCCGATCACCAGCACCATCGCCATCAGCTCCGAGTACGCCAGCCGGTCGCGGGTATCCAGAATGAAATACCCCAGCCCCGCACTCACCCCGAGCATCTCGCACGGCACCAGCACGATCCACAATATGCCGATGGCCAGCCGCACGCCGGTCAGCACATGCCCCACCACCCCCGGCAGGATCACCTTGCGCAAGGTCTCCCAGCGCGTGGCGCTCAGGCTGCGGCTCAACTGCAACCAGCGCGGGTCGAGCTGACGCACACCCGCCGCCGTGTTGAGCAAGATCGGCCACAACGCGGCAAACGCCAGCAGGAAGTAGATCGGCGCATCACCCACCCCCATCAGCATCACCACCACCGGCATCCACGACAGCGGCGAGATCATGCGCAGGAACTGGAACGCCGGGGTGGTCGCCGCGTCCAGGCGCCGGTAGCTGCCCACCAGCAAACCCAGCGGCACGCCCACCAGCAACGCCAGCACCAACCCCACCAGAATGCGCTTGAGGCTCACCGCCACATGCTCGTACAGCTCGGCATGCCCCAAAAGCTCCAGCAGGCTGGCAAAGGTGGCCTGCGGCGCAAACCGCAAGGCCAGCCCGTCACCGCCGAACAGCACGATCCCACCCCACCACAGCAACAACAGCACCAGCAGCCCGGCGATACCCAGGGCCGCGTGTTTGACTGGCTTGACCATCAGACCGCGAACTCCTCGCTGCGCTCGAAGCTGTCGGGCAAGCCGAAGGCCTTGAGCCCGCCGACGGCACCGATGGCGTTGCGCACGAAGCGGTCATCCACCAGGTCGCGGGCGGTCTGTTGCGGGTCCAGTGCGGCCAGGAAGCCCTTGTCGCCTTCGATCAGGGTGTCCTTGAGGCGGCGCACCAGTTCCTCGGTGTAGCTGGGGAACGGGTACGGCTGGAAGTCGATGCGCTGCTCGTCCCACTGCGCATGCCGGATCGCCCCGCTCTGCACATACTGTTCGCGGCTGTCGGCAGCCGGCGTGAGCACCCGGCCCAGCACCTCGGGGGCATGCGGGGTATAGCGATTGGCGCCACTCTTGGACAGCAGCTGCGCCGCCTCGGCGCGGTGGTCGCGGGTCCACAGCTGGGCCTTGACGATGGCGTTGACCACCTTCTGCGACCACTCGGGGCGGTTGTTCAGGTCGTGCTCGTGCATGAACACCACGCAGCATGCATGGTTGCGCCACACGTCCCCGGTAAAGCGCTGCACGCGCCCGACCTTGAGTTCCTCGGCCAGGGCATTGAACGGCTCGGCGACGATGTAGCCGGCAATGCGCTTGCTGGCCAACGCCGGCGGCATGTCCGAAGGCGGCAGTACCACCAGGTTGACCTCGTTGGCCGCCACCGCAGCCGTAGCCGCCCGCGACACCGGCTCCAAGCCGTTATCACGGAACAGTTGCTGCACCACCACGTTGTGAATGGAGTACCAGAACGGGATCGCCACCGTCTTGCCGCCCAGCTGCTTCACCTCGGTGATGTCCGGGGCCACGGTCAGCCCCGAGCCGCCCACGTGGTTCCAGGCCACCACCTTGGCCGGCACCTTGCTGCCGTAACGCGCCCACACGGTCATCGGCGACAGCAGGTGGATCACGTTGACCTGCCCGGAAATGAACGCCTCGATCACCTGCGCCCAGCTGCGCAGCAGCACCGGGCGCTCGGCCTTGATGCCCTCGGCCTCGAACAGGCCGTTGTTGTGCGCCACCAGCAACGGCGTGGCGTCGGTGATCGGCAGGTAGCCGATGCGCACCGGCGCATCCGGCTCGGCGGCGGCACGCGCCTGCAGGCTGCTCAGCAGCGGCATCGCACCGGCGGCACTGAGCACCGCGCTGAGTTTGAGAAAATCACGACGAGTGTGGGTGAAGTCGTCCAGGCACATGGGCAGTCTCCGACGGCGTAGGCAAAGAATCGGTTGGGGAAGTGTGGGTGCGGCTCGCCCGCCGAAGGGTCTTGAGAATCTCGATGCGCAACGCGCCCAGCGCCTCGACCTGCTGCTCACGCGGGTGCGCCAGGTCGATGGGCCATTGGCCGAGGGTCCGCGCCGGGTGGTCGCCCAGTAGCAGGATGCGGTCGGACAACAGCAGGGCCTCGTCGATATCGTGGGTGATCAGCACCGCAGCGGTGCCGTGTTCGGCGATCACGCTCAGCAGCAGTTGCTGCATGTCGGCGCGGGTCACTTCGTCCAGCGCGCCAAAGGGCTCGTCCAGCAGCAGTACATGGGGCTGGCGCGCCAGGCAGCGCGCCAGCGCGGTGCGCTGGGCCATGCCGCCGGACAACTGCGCCGGGTAATGCTGGCGTGCATGCTGCAGGCCCACGGCGGCGATCGCATGGTCGATGCGCGCCTCGCGCTCGGCCTTGGCCAATCGCGGCTGGCGAGCGAAATCCAGGCCGAAGGCGACGTTGCTTTCCAGGCTCAGCCAGGGCAGCAGGCTGGGGTCCTGGAACGCCACCGCCACCCGTGGATGCGGGCCGTCCAGCGGCTCGCCGAGCAGGCTCACGCGACCATCGCGCGCCGCCTGCAAGCCGGCCAGTACCCGCAGCAGGCTGGACTTGCCCACCCCGCTGGGGCCCAGGATCGACACCACTTCGCCCGGCGCCAGGTCCAGGTCGAAGCCTTCGAGCAGGGTTTGCCAGCCCTGTTCGCGGGCGTAGCCCAGGCTGATACCGCGGGCCTGCAGTACCACCTTGCTCATGCTGCGCGTGCCTGGCGTTGCAGCTCGGCGCGCAGTTGCACCAGGCTCGGGGTCACGATCGGCACGAACGCCGACTCGCGCCAGCGCCGCGCAAAGCCTGCGCCGTACTCGCTCAGATAGGCCTTGCCGCCGCTGGCCTGCAGCTCCAGTTGCAGCGCCTCGCCAACAATCTCGGCCAGGCTGATGCGCACCTTGAACAGCGACGCCGGGTTGCCCAGGAAGCGCCCGTCGAGCAGGCCGGCCTTGAGCTCGCTCACCACATCGGCCAGCAGCTCGCGCTGCGCCTCGAGGGTTTCAGCCAGCACCGAACGCACCCCCTGCAGGTGCCCCTGCGCTTCCTGCAAGGCGCGCCGCGCCAGGCCGATGGCCATGCCGCACTGCAGGCCCAGGAACGCCGGGCGCACCGCCGGCAGGAACTGCCGGGCATCCTCATGCAGCAGCCAGTCGCGGCCCAGGGCCACCTGATCGAAATCCAGCGCGGCGGTATTGCTCGACTGCAGGCCCATCAGTTGCAGGTCGGGGGAGCGCTGCACCCCCGCGATGCCGTCGGGGATCGCCACCACGAACGGTGCACCGCCTTCGGCGCGGTCGATGGCGGCGGCCACCACGAAGCCGCCCTTGCGCAGGTTGGTGACCCAGTGCAGGCGCCCGTTGAGCGCCCAGCCCTGCTCGCCGCGCGCCGTGGCGCTGACCTGCAGCGACTCGATGCCGGACAGAAACTTCATTGCGTTGGAGAGCCCGGTGGCACCGGCCAGCTCACCGCTGAGCAACGACGGCAGCAGGCGCTCGCGCAGGGCGCTGTTGGGGCTGTGCAGCAGGTATTCGATAAAGGCCCGCTGGCCCCAGAACACGAAGGCGGCGGCCAGCGAATAGCTGGCAACGCTGGCCACGGTTTCCACGGCGTCGGCCACACTGGCGCCGCTGCCGCCCTGAAGCGGGTCCACACCCACACCCAGCACCTTGGCTGCGGCCAGTTGCCCCAGCACCTGCTGCGGGTCGCACCGGCCCTGGTCGAGCGCCTCGGCATTGGCCTCCAGCCAGTGCTGCAATACGGGATCAAGCATGTTCTTTCCTCCTTAGAACAGGGCGCCAGCCACACACTGGCGCCACGGGGCTCACTGAGCGTCGGCCTGCCAGCGGTACTTGGCCAGCTCGTCATTGAGCGGCGTGCGCGCAAACACGTTGGCGAAATTGCACAGCGTGGCCAGGCTCACCCCCAGGATAACTTCCAGGGCATGGCCTTCGGTGTAACCGGCCTCGCGAAACTCAGCGTAGGTGGCATCGCTCACATTGCCACGGGTGGCAATCACTTCGCGGGCAAACTTCGCCAGGGTTTCGAGCCTGGGCGATGGTAACTCGCCGCGCGCACGCAGGGCCTGCACCACTTCTTCGGGCAGCTTGGCCTTGTTCAGCGCCACCGCCGTATGGCCGGCCACGCAGAAGTCGCAGCCGTGCTGGGTGGCGGCAATGAGCTGCACCACTTCGCGCTCGGCCAGGCTCAGCTCGGCCTTGCCATTGAGCGCCGAAACCGTCACATAGGTTTCCAGCGCGGCCGGCGCGTTGGCCAGCACGCCCAGCAGGTTGGGAATGAAGCCGGAATTCTTCTGCGCGTTCTCCAGGAACGGGCGCGCGGCTTCCGGGGCGCTTTGCACGGTGTGTAGAGTGATGCGTGACATGGCGTGGTCTCCTGCATACTGAAGGTGTTCGCCAAGTCTGTTGGTTATAAGAAAACCGATCCATATTCTACAGTCGCGATTACTTGCTCCAGAGTGTTTCCATTAGATGATTTCTTCCAGCGTTTTGGTCGATTGGTTATTAGAGCGTCTGGAACTGGACGCCAGCCTGTTCCATGTGGGGCGCTACTGCGGTGGCTGGCACGCCAGCACCCAGGGCCTGGCCCGGGCCAGCTTTCACGTGGTGGTGCAGGGCCACTGCTGGCTGCACATCGACGGCCAGCCCGAGCCGCAGCGGCTGGAGGCCGGCGAGGCGGTGTTCCTGCTGCGCGACCTGCCCTATCGCCTGTCCGACAGCGCCGACAGCGACACCGCGCGCTGCCAGCCGCGCATCCCGATGCAGGCGCTCGACAGCCAGGCGGCGGATGGCGTGGGGCTGGTGTGCGGGTTCTTTCACTTCCAGCCGGGGCTGTCGTCGCTGATGGCCGAGTCGCTGGCCGACTGGATCATCCTGCGCACCGGCGACCCGTCGCTGCAGGCGGCGCGGGCGCTGTTCGAGCTGATCCTGGAGGAATGCCAGCGCACCCCCGCACCCTCCTCCACCCTGCTGGAGCGCCTGAGCCAGTTGCTGTTCTTGTACGTGCTGCGCCAGCAGGTGAGCGACAACCAGGACCTTGGCGGCCTGGTCGCCCTGGCCCGTCACCCGGCGTTCGCCCCGCTGCTGGAGCAGTTGATCGAACACCCCGAACAGCCCTGGTCGCTGGAGAGCATGGCCGCCTGCACAGGGCTGTCGCGCTCGGCCTTCTTCAAGCGTTTCAACGAGCTGGCCGGCCAGTCGCCGGGCCAGGTGCTGCTGGCGCTGCGCATGCGTCACGCCTGCCAGTTGCTCAAGGCCAACAACACCGTCGAGCAGGTCTGCGCAGCGGTGGGCTATCAGTCCATCGCCGCCTTCACCCGGGCGTTCGGCAAGGCCATCGGCGTGCAGCCCGGCGCCTACCGCCGCCAGCACGAGGGCCGCTGAAACAAAGGCTGTGCGGTAATCGAACAGAACCCGTCGTCGCCCCCTAAAGTCATGCGCCGCGCCTCCGATAGCAGCCTACCCACCGCACAGAGTGGGGGTATTTTTTACTGCCAGGAGTAATGCCCGCATGCTTGCCGACCTCAAGATCCGCACCGGAATGTTCTGGGTGCTGCTGCTGTTCAGCGCCACCCTGCTGTTTTCCACCGTCAGCGCCTGGCGGGCGGCGGTGGGCAGCGACGCGCAGATCAACGAGCTGGACCAGACCGCCCAGCAGTCCGACCGCCTCAACAACGCGCTGCTGATGGCGATTCGCGCCAGTGCCAACGTGTCGTCGGGCTTTATCGAGCAGCAAGGCGGCCACCTCGACAGTGCCAAGGCGCGCCTGGCCATGTCGCAAAAGCTGCTGGGCGACAGCCAGGCGCTGGTCGACGCCTTCGTCACCAACACCCATGAGCCGGCGCAAAAGGCCCTGGCCCAGGACCTGCAGCGCACCTTCGCCGACTACGCCAACGCCGTGGCCGGGCAGCGCGCCGCCACGCTCAAGGGCTCGCTGGACGACTACTTCACCGTCAACGTGGATGCCGGCAACGCCATGCGTGCCCTGCAGGCGCTGCGCCAGCAACTGGTGGCAGCCCTGGCCGAGCGCAGCCGGCAGATCATGGCCGAGTCCGACCAGCGCCTGGCCACGGCCCAGTGGCTGAGCGTGCTGCTGGGGCTGTTGACCCTGGTGCTGGCCGCCGTGTGCTGGGCCTTTATCGTCGCCCGTGTGCTGCGCCCGCTGCGCGAGGCCGGCGTGCATTTTCAGCGCATTGCCGGGGGCGACCTGAGCGTGCCGGTGACGGTACGCAGCCACAACGAGATCGGCCAGCTGTTCGCCGAACTGGAGCGCATGCAGCACAGCCAGCGCGATACCCTGGGGCAGATCACCGCCTGCGCCACGCAGCTGTCCAGCGCCGCCCAGGCCCTGGACAGCGTGACCGAGCAGAGCACCCAGAGCCTGCGCCAGCAGGACCAGGAGCTGGAACAGGCCGCCACGGCGGTTACCGAGATGACCACGGCGGTCGAGGAAGTGGCGCGCAATGCGGTGTCCACCTCCCAGGCGGCCAGTGCCTCCAATGCCTTGGCCGAACAGAGCCGCCAGCAGGTGGCCGACAACATCGACGGCACCCAGGCCATGGCTCGCGAAGTGGCGATCAGCGGCGAGCGCCTGCAACAGCTGGCGGTGCAGATCCGCGAGATCGGCACGGTGCTGGAGGTGATCCGTTCAGTGTCGGAGCAGACCAACCTGCTGGCGCTCAATGCCGCCATCGAGGCGGCGCGTGCCGGCGAGGCCGGGCGCGGGTTTGCGGTGGTGGCCGATGAGGTCAGGACTCTGGCCTACCGCACGCAGCAATCGACCCAGGAAATCGAGCAGATGATCAACAGCGTGCAACAGGGCACCCAGGCGGCGGTGGACTCGATGCAGGCCAGTACCGGCCGCGCGCAGTCCACGCTGGGCATCACCCAGGCGTCAGGCCAGGTGCTGGAGGGCATCTACACGGCCATCGGCCAGATCAACGAGCGCAACCTGGTGATTGCCAGCGCGGCAGAGGAGCAGGCCCAGGTGGCCCGCGAGGTGGATCGCAACCTGCTGAACATTCGTGAATTGTCGGGCCGCTCGGCGGCGGGCGCCGAGCAGACCCGCGTCGCCAGCCATGCGCTGTCGCAGCTGGCCACGCAACTGACCACGCTGGTCACGCGTTTTATCGTCTGAGGTGCGGCGCCGGTTCGCCGGCAAAGCCGGCGCCTACAGGGCACCGCGCCCCTTCAGAACCACTCCCGACGCTCCTCGAACGCGGCCCGGATCATGGTCACCAGCACCTGCACCAACGCCGCCTGCGCCGCACGCTCATGCACCGCCAGCCACGCCGTGCGGCGCATCGGCGCCTCCAGCAACCCCGGCAATGCCAGCAAGCCACGGTCCAGCTGCGCCGCATAATGCGGCAGCAAGCCGATGCACGCGCTGCACTTGATCAACTGGCTGAACAGGTCGTAGCCCGGCACCCGCGTCACCCCCGCCTCGCGCTCGCTCAACAGGCGGTTCCACGGCGCCAGCGCCGCCACCTGGGCCTCGCCCTGCCACTGCACCAGCATGTAGTCGCGCAGGTCGTCCCGGCACACCGGCCGGTTGCTCTCGCGCGAATAGCGCTTGGCAATGTGCGGGTGATACTCCAGCTGCGCCAGGCGCGTCGGCGCCTCGCCGGCAAACCCCGG
Source organism: Pseudomonas sp. FBF18 (assembly GCF_024261405.1). Classification (NCBI taxonomy): domain Bacteria; kingdom Pseudomonadati; phylum Pseudomonadota; class Gammaproteobacteria; order Pseudomonadales; family Pseudomonadaceae; genus Pseudomonas; species Pseudomonas sp. FBF18. The sequence goes on from NZ_QKRS01000013.1 coordinate 23,065, forward strand.
CAGCGGCACGCTGCCCGCCTCGTCATCGAGCCACAGCACCACATCGGCCTGCGCCAATCCCTGTGCATCCAGGCCGCTGACGTCCAGGCGGATCCCGGCGTTCTGGCGCACGAAGGCCACCAGGTTGCGCGCCAGAATGTCCTGCATGATCGGCTCGGCCACCGCCAGGCGCACCAGCACCGGCGCATCCAGCGCGGTCATGGCCTGTGGCTTGCTGCTCAGGCTCGACTGCAGCAACGCCTGCAACTGGCGCCCCTCGCGGCTGAGCACCAGGGCATGGCCGCGGTTGACGAACAATGGATACCCCACCCGCGCTTCCAACTGCGCCAGCTTCTTGCGCAACAGGGTGGACTTGAGGTTGAGGCTGCGCGCAGCCTGCATGAAGCAGCCGCACCGCGCACTGGCCAGAAAACAGCTGAGCATCTGCTCGTCCTGCACCCAGCCCAGCCCGGCCCGCACCTTGGCCAGCGGCTCGGCCGGCGGATAATCGGGCACGTAGTGCGGCATATCGAACATCGGCATCCTCGCCTCCTGCCGGGCCCCGGCCAGGGCCCGCTCTTCCTTGATCGACGCCGCCTAGCGGCTGGCGTCCATGACCTGATTGAGCGCAGCGCCATCGATACTCAGCGTCGCGCTGTTGAACATGCCGTCCACGTAGGCCCGGGCCACCTGTTCCTGGCGCTGGGCGCGCAACAGCTCACGCAGGCTGTCGCGCACCTCGTCCAGGCTGGCCACACGCGGCGGCTGCACCTCGATGAGCTTGACGATGTGAAAGCCCGCCGCACTCTGCAACGGCTCGCTCACCGCCCCTTCCTTGAGCTGCGGCACCGCATCGCGCACCTGCGGCAGCAACTGACTCAGCGGCTGCAAACCACTGTCGCCGCCACGCTGCGCACTCTCGCGGTCCTGCGAGTTGGCCCTGGCCAGCGCGGCAAAGTCGGCATTGGCAGCCTGGGCCTGCTTGCTCAGGGCCAGCGCCTGCTTGCGCACGCGTGCCACCGACTGCTCGTCCGGCACGGCCAGGAAGATCTGGCTCAGGTGATAGCGCGTGGGCAGTTGCAGGCTGGCCTTGCCGTTCTCGTAGGCCGCCTGCAGTTCAGCCTCGCTGGGGTAGTCGGCCGGTACCTGGCTGACCGAGTTCAGGTAGTCGCGCAGCACGATCTGCTCCACCACCGCATGGGTCTGCGCCTGTACATCGGGACGCTCCGACCAGCCCTGGGCCTGGGCCTGCTGGTACAGCGCCTTTTCCGCCAGGCGCGAGCGAATCCAGCCCTCCAGGGCCTGGCGATTGCCGCTCAGTTCCTCGCGCGCCGGCGCCGGCAGCTTGGCGAACAGCGCCTTGAGCTCCTCCACGCTGACCTGCTGGTCGCCCAGGCGCGCCAGCGCCGGCCCCGCATCGCTCGCCACAGCGGCAACCGCCGGCGCTTTCGCGCTGGCTGCCACCGGGTCATCCCCCGTGCGCAGTGCCAACACCACTGCCACGCCCAGAACGGCCAGCGCGCCCGCGCCGGCCCACAGCGTACGTCGAGTCACGAAGCGCTCACCGCTTCAGCCCCGGCCACCGCCTCGTCCTGCACCTGGGCCACGTTGCGGCTGTAGTCGCGCAGGTACACGATGAACTCCTGCAGCAGGCGGTCCCACAGCACCAGGCTGCCCAGCAGGTGCTTGTGGCTGACGCCGTCGGCCACCATCACGTCCATCTCCATCACCAGGAACTCGCCCTGCACCGACAGCCGCGCGAAGCGGCGCGACACGTTCCAGCGTTCGGCCAGCCCGGCCGGCAGCTCGCCCTGGATGCGCAGGGCGCAGCTGTAGGTGAAGTCGAGGAACTCGCCCTCGCGCTCGGCACGGTTGCCAAAGCGCACCGCATAGCCCACGCCCTGGCTGGCACTGAGCAGTTGCACCACGGCATTCTGCTCGCTGCGATTGACTCGGCAACCTGCATCCTGCAACAGGGTGGTCAGAGAGTCGGCGCTGACGGTTTCGATCAGTTGGTTGTCGCTCATGGCTTCGCTTCCTTGTGTCAATTGACTTGCGGTTTGCTGCCGCCCTGCGCGGCATCGAACTGGGTCTGGTACAGCTGATCGCCGTAGGCCTGGGCAAGTTCCTCGAACTTCACCCGGGCGCCCCCGGCAAAGGGTTGGCGCATCTTCATCACATCCGCCACATCGATCTTTTCGTAGGCCGCAAGAATCCCCTTGGCGACCCCGTACATCTGCTGATTCTTTGCCGAACACGCCAGCACCTGCTGCTCGCGCTCGGCCAGGCTGGCGGCCAGGCGCGCACGCTCGGCTTCCTTGGCCTTGGCCATGCCCAGCAGCTCGTCGTAGGCCTGCTTGTACTTGCCCAGTTGCGCGTTGCTGCTGGCCACCAGCGCCTGCGCCTGGCCGTGTAGGGCCTGCTGCTGGCCCAGCAGCTGCTCGGCCTGGCCACGGGCCTGGGCCAGTTGCGCGGTCAGTTGCTGCACCTGGGCCTGGGCCGCATCGCGTTGCTGCTCGGCGCTCTGGCGCGCCGCCGAAGCCTGCGCCTGTTCGCTCTGCAGCGCCTGCAACTGCTGGGTGGTACTGCGCAGCTGGGTGCGCAGGCGCTCTTCCATGCCTTCGGCCGCAGCCACCCCCGCCCAGCTCACGCCCAACGCCACCAGCAGGTACGAACAACAGGCCCGATAGGCTCGCTTGTTCATGCTCTTTCTCCCTGTGCGCGCCTGCTAGAAGCGCGTGTTGACTTCAAGTTGTAGCACATCGATATCGAACGGCGCGCCGTAGACCGCCTCGGTACTCATCCAGCGCGCCGTGGCGTACACGTTCTGGTCCAGGCCGTAGTTGGCACCGAGGATGTAGCCCTTGGCGTTGGTGCCGCCCAGGTGGAACGAGGAATCGTTGAAGCCGTCGGGCAAGGCATCGGGCTGGATGTGCTTGTAGCCGGCGAACAGGTTCCAGTCGCCCTGCTTTTTCAGCTCCAGCGCGTTGCCCAGGGTGAACTGCACCATCCACGCATTGGCACCGCTCTTGATGTTGCCGTCGCTGTCGAGGTTGTTGGCCAACTGGCCGGCCGAACGCTTGCGCATCTCGCCTTCGTCGTAGGCCAGGTTGTGGATGTAGTTGGCCTGGCTGCGCAGCTTGAAGTCGTGCGGCAGCTCGGTGTCCCATACCGCGTTCAGGTCCAGCAGGTTGAACTCCGACGCCAGCCCCACGAACTGCGGCTGCGGGGTGGCGGCCGGGTTGGCCGGGTTGGGCGTGATGTCGCGCAGCAGGAACAGCGTGTTGCCCTTCTGCATGAAGGTCGGGCGGCTGCCGTCACTGTCGCAGCCGGGGTCGCCGTTCCACGGCTCGCATGCCCCGGAGCGCTCGCCGGCAATGTCGTCGAAGCGGTAGTAGGCCAGCGCGCCCTTGAGCCGGTTGCTGTCGTTGATCTGCCAGTTGGCGCCCAGCTGCGCGCCGTACAGCCACTTGTTGTCGCTGCTTTCCTTGTCCAGCCCGTTGCTGCTGGCGGTGTCGGCGCTGTACTCCACCGGGAACGCGCCGAGGGTCCCGAACAGGCTCAGGCTGTCGCTCAGCGGCTGGTTGAACAGGGCCGCCACGCCGTCGAAGTTGAGGTCGTTGGAATACAGCATGTCGGTGGACATGAACGGGTTGGCGATACGCCCGCCGGTCAGGGTCACGCGCTCGCTGGCCACCCAGCTCAGGTAGCCCTGGTCGAGCCACAGGTCCTTCTTGCCGAAGCCGCCGCCCAGGGTCTGGGTGGTGGACACCGGGCCGTTGTCGCTGCCGGTGCCGATGCGGATACCCGCCGTCCAGCTCGGCGACAGCACCGCCTTCAGGCCCAGGCGCGCGCGCAGGCGCAGCAGGTTCTCGCGGTCTTCGCGGGTATTGAGCAGCGGCGGCAGGTTGCGTCCGTTGTTGGGGTTGACGTCGTAGGGGCCGTCGGCGTTGAGCTTGGCGAAATCGATGATCTGGTTGCTGTTGTTGCCCGAGAAGTAGCGCGACTCGTCGCGCAGGCGCACGTCGCCATCGAAGCTGATGCGCGAGGCCCAGTCGGGGAAGGTGTTGGGCGCGGCCCAGTTCTCCTGCCTGGCCTGGGCCATCACCTCGGCCTTGACCTCGTCGCGGATCTGGTCGCGCACGATGGCCGGCACATACTGCACGCGCACCTCGCCATTGGCCGCCGGCACCGCCGCCACGCTGGCGCGGGCCTGCACCGCCTCGCTTTCGGCCTGGTCGATCAGGGCCTGGGCCTGGTCCTGCTTGAGCACACCCTGCTGCACCAGCAGGCGGATCAGGTTGATCGTCGCGTTCTGCGACGGCGCCGGGGTCTGCGCCACGGCCGGACCGACCGCCGCGGCGACCACCAGGCCGACTGCCAGGGTCAATCGGTTCACTGAGCACATCATGGATTTACCGCTCCTGTTGGTAAGTCGTGCGTCGTAGGGATCGGGCGCCGGGTTCATCCGCGGCGCCCCTGCAAGGCGATGCGCACCGGCAGGGTCAGGCTCGCCGGCGGGCGCTGGGTCATGGCCGGGGCGGCGCGCAACGCGGCCAGCACCTGGGCGTCCACCGCGGCATCGCCGCTGGAGCGCACCAGCTCGACGCGGGTCACCTCGCCGGTTTCGCTGAGCCAAACATCGCCCTGCAGGTTGAAGGTCAGGTTGCGCAGCTCGGGGTTGTCGCGCAGCAGGCGCTGGAAGGCATACGCCAGGAACTGGCCGTAGCTGCCGCTGCCCAGCCCGCCACCGCCGCCGGCCATGCCGCCGCCCTTGCCGGCACCGATGTTGAAAGCGTCCCCGCCCGCCTGTGCATCGCCGTCGATCTGCATCGGGTTGGCCATGTCATCGGCCGGGCTCGGCGGCGCCTCCTCGGCCGGCTTGACCTCCTCGGCCTCGGGCACCGGCTGCGGCTCGACAATCTTCTCTTCCACGGGCGGCTCCGGTTCCTTGGGGGGCTCGGGGGGCGGCGGCGGTGGGGGGGGCGGCAGCGGAATGATCGCGGGGATCTTCGGTGCCTCGCGGCGCACCCCGCTCATGTCGTTGGCCCACTGCCACAGCAACCAGGCCAGGCCCGCGCCCACCAGTGCCACGACGCCCCACTTGAGCAGGCGCCGGCTATCGAACTTCTGGTTCATGGGCATCCTCAACCCTGGTTCGGCTTGCCGGTCACCAGCCCGACCTGGGCCAGCTCCAGCCGACGCAACAGGTCGAGCACCTCGACCACCTTCTGGTACTGCACCGCCGCGTCGCCGCGCACGATGATCGGGAAGTCCGGGCTGCGCGCCTTCTCGCTGCGCAGGCGCTCTTCCAGTTCGGCCAGGGTCACCGGGTAGGCGTCGAGAAACACCTGCCCGGCATCGTTGACCGAGATCGCCTTGGTCTTGGGCTGGGACAGCGACACCGAGGCACTGGCCTTGGGCAGCTGGATCTGGATGCCCGACACCTGCGCGGTGGCGGTGAGGATGAACATCACCAGCACCACCATCAGCACATCCACCAGCGGGGTGACGTTGATGCTGTCGACAGCCGCGTCGTCGTCATCGTCGTGGGAAGCATTCATGGCTGCCATGGCGCTCTCCTCAGGCCGGTACGGACGGGTGGGCAGCGTGGGCAGCACGCCGGTGGCTGGCCTCGCCGGCCTGGCCTTCGCCATGCAGCTCGGCCAGGCGCGTGATGAACTCGTCGACGAACACGCGCATGTCGGCGCTGACCTCCTTGTTGCGGGTGATCAGGCGGTTGTAGCCAAACAGCGCGGGGATCGCGACGAACAGGCCCATGGCAGTGGCCAGCAACGCCGCGGCCATGCCGGGGGCGATGGCGTTGATGTTCACGTCACCGGCCATCGCGGTGCCCAGGAACACCACCATGATCCCCAGCACGGTACCCAGCAGGCCGATGTAAGGGCCGCCGGCAATCGCGTTGGACAGGCTCGACAGCTTCGAGCCCAGCGCCTGGTTCTCGCGGGTGCGCACCCCGTCCATGGAGCAGCGAATGGCCTCGATGGTGGCCGCCGACACCGCCGAGGTGTCGAAGCCCTGGGCGCGGCGGGTACGGATCTCCTTGACCGCCACCAGGTACAGGCGCCACAGCGACGAGTGCGTCAGGCGCTCGCCCAGGGCGGTGTCGTCGGCGAACATCTCAAGGCGCGTGCCGATGTTGGCGAACTGCTCGCGAAACAGCCGGTTGGCCTGGCTGACGTGGTTGAGGGTGCGGTTCTTGCGCAGCATGATCACCCACGACTGCACCATCATCAGCACCAGCACCGCGATGATGATCCAGGCGTCCAGCGGCACGGCCTTGAGCAGAAAGCCCAGGCTGCCGAAACCGAAACCGGACTGCTCTTCATCCACCCCGTACACCACCAGGCGCGACTCGGCGCCCTGGGCCAGCGCGTCGGCCTGCAGCACCGGCACGGCGCGGGCGATGCGCGACAGGCGCAGCTCGTCCATCGCCCCCACGAACGGCACATAGGCGCCGGCCGGCTGACCCTCGGCCGGCGGCAGGTCGGCGCCGATGGCCAGGGTCGAATTGAACGCCGGCACCGCCGCGGTCAGGCTGGCGACCTGGCGCCCGTCCACCAGCAGGCTGAGCGTACCGCCCTCGCCCACCAGCGCCAGGTGTTGCCACTGGCCGGCATCGAGCACCTGGCCGGCAGCGCTGCGCAGGCCGTTGACCTCGACGAACGGCAGGCCCTGGCTCACACCCAGCAGCAGGCGGTTTTCACCTTCATGGCGGGCCAGCAGCAACTGATCGCCCAGCAGCTGGTCCTGGCGTACCCAGGCGCTGAAGGTGAAGGCGGCGCCAGCTGGCAGTTGCAGCGACGGGCTGGGTGCCAGCAGCAGCGGCTGGCCGTTGAACTGGATGGCGCGACCGATGATGCCCTCGATGCTCGCCGCACTGCCCTGGGCCTGGTTGCCGTAGGGGCTGGCGTCACGCGGTGCGGCGCCGTCGAAGTGCATCAGCAGGGTGTAGTCGGCATCGAAGGCCGGTTGCGCATTGGCCGGCTGCGCCTTGGGGTTGCCGTAGTACATCCACAGGTCCTGGCGCTGGCCGCCCTGCACGTCCGGCACGTCGACCCAGATCAGCGCCATGCCCATCAGCGGGTCGAAGCTTTCGATCTGATGGTTGAGCACGGTCTTGTCGTCGCTGGCCACGAAGCGGATGTCCGCGCCGTTTTCATTGACCCCGTCAAAGCTGAAATTGCCGGTGTGCAGGCGTACCAGCAGTGCCGTGCGGCCCAGCGACTGGGTCAGCGCCGCGCCCTGGGGCGTGGTGTCGACGGAAATCTGCTTGCGGAACTGCCAGTCGTCCTGCCACCAGGCACTGGCGCTGCCCGGCAGGGCAAAGCCCAGGCAAATGAGCAGGGTCAAGATGAGGCGTTGCATGGAATGTCTCCAGGGTCGATGCCGATGGGGTCAGAAGGTTGCCTGTACGCTGAAGTGCAGACGCGAGTGGTTTTTCTCGGTGTTCGCGCCGTCCTTGAGCGGCAGGCCCCAGTCCAGGCTGCCGGACAGCCAGTCGTTGAGGGTGGCGCGGGTGCCCAGGCCGACGCTGGCCAGGCTGAAGTGGTCGTCCTGCTCGGGCAGCGGGTCCTGCAGCGACAGCTGCGCGCCTTCGGCGAACACATAGAAACGCCAGTCGCTGATGTAGCTGCCCACGTAGCGGCCCAACGAGGGCGTGCGCAGTTCCTGGGAGAACAGCAGGCCGTCGTCGCCGGTGCGTTCGGCGGCCAGGTAGCCGCGCACCGAGGTGGCGCCGCCGGCAGCGAACTGTTCGTTGGACACCAGGGCCCCGGAGGCCAGTTGAAAGCCCAGCTTGGTTGCGCTCTGCCAGTCGCCGGCAAACGTGAACGTGTAGTTCGCATCGCCCTTGAGCGCGGCGAAACTGGAGTCGGCGCGGTAGCGCTTGTAGTCGAAGGCCTCATCGTCGCTGCCGTAGCCGAACAGCCGGCGTGTGCCGGCCACCAGGCTCAGGCCCAGCCCCAGCTGCGAGGCTTCGGTATAGCGAAAGCCGTTGTAGGCCAGGGTGATCGGTGCGTACTTGAGCGGCACGGTATCGCGCTCGCCGCCCAGTTCGACCTGCTCGTCGAAGTCCTTGAAGTCGATGCCCACGGAAAACGAGTTGGCCCAGTTGCCGTCCGGCACCAGTGAGTAGATCGCCGACAGCCCGTAGGAATGGCCCTTGCCCAGCACGTTGCTGCCGCCCACGGTGGCCACGCTGCTGTCGGACTTGTAGCCGCTGGCCTGCAGGGTCCAGCGCGGGTTCAGGGGCGCGCTGTATGAACCGGACCACACCTGCGCGTTGTCGGTGTCCTGGGGGGCGGTGAACCAGGTCAGCGACACGCTGTGACCCAGTTGCCAGAGGTTGTTGTAGCCCACGGTGGCCACGCTGCGCAGCTTTCTGGTGTCGGCGCTGTAGTCGTTGTTCAGGCCGATGCTGGCGTGCCAGGGCTGCTTGTCTTCGACCTGCAGGTCGACGTCCAGGGTGCCGGGGCGCTGGCCTTCGCGCACCAGTGGCATCACCTGGCGCCCCGGGCCGCGGTTGAGTGCGGCCAGTTCGCCCTGGACCTTGGCAAAGTCCGGCACCTGGCCCTCGCTCAGGGCCGGCACCTGCTCGCGGATCTCCACGGGCGAGTAATGCCTGGCGCCGACCACTCGTACCCGGCCGACCCTGGTTTCGCTGACCTGCAGGTACACCACGCCGCCTTCGACCTGCTGCTCGGGCAGCTCGACGAACACCGACTGATAGCCCAGCGCCTGATAGCGTTTCTGCAGGGCCTCGCGGGCGCCTTCCAGATCCACCAGGGTCTTCTGCGGGCCGAGGTAGGGGTACACCGCCTCCTCGATGGCGCGGGCATCGAGCACCGTGTTGCCGCGCACCACGTACTCGTTGATATCGACGCGACGCTCGGCCTGTTCGGCGCTTGCGTGGTGGGTTCCCAGGGCCAGCAGCATCACTGCGCCGGCTCGCCACCCGTTGAAAAACAAATGCTCCACACCGCCCCCTCGTTCAAGGAAATCCGTCTGGCCCAGGGCCGTGTCTTATGAATGGTTGTCTGCGCCGCCGTGACCGGCGTGGCGGGCCAGCCAGCTGTGCAGCTGGGCCAGGTTGAGGCTGAACTCGGGCATCTGCGCCAGGCCCGCGTTGCACACCTCGTTGACGATCGACTGCAGCAGGCGCGTGGCCTGCTGGCAGGCCAGCAGTGCGTTGAGGTCGTGGCTGAACAGGTTGAAGCTCCACACCCGCGACTTGAGTTCCAGGCCCACGAACCAGCGGAACAGCAGGTTGTAGTTGAGCTGTTCGTAGAGTTGTTTTTCGCTGGGGACCGAATACAGCAGCTGCAACAGCAGCAGGTGCATCAGGGTGTGCGGGGCGATGCTCATCGCGTTGCGCCGGGCCAGGTCGGCCAGCTCCTGCGCGTGCGCGGCCAGCAGTTCCTCGACCCTGGGCTTGAGCATCACCAGCGAATGGCCTGGCGGGATGCAGCTGGAGACTTCCTTGAGCGCGCTTTGCCAGTCGTCCTGGGACACGATCCACACCCAGGGTGCGCCGTAGCGGTACACCGACACCGGTTGCTTGCGCGCGGCTTCGACGATCTTCGCCAGGCGTTGATCGAGTTCCTGCATTCCGACTTTTGCGTAGCGTTCCATGGTTCCCATCGCTCCACTCCCTTCGTCCCTGTGCGGCTGCGCAGTGACTGCACATACCCATGACGGGGGTGGCGCTTTGCTACCGAACTTTTGTCACCAAAGCTTCATGAAGAGAGATGCAGGGCCTGGGCTATCCAGCGCCCTCAGGGTCGTGCGCCGCCTGCGCGGCGCTCGGTTTGAAGAGCGCCACAACTACTTCATCGACTGGCGCCTGCCGGGCCCGCCCCAACCGCCCGCCCCTCACCCCTGCTGCACCCAGACCAACCGAACCGCAAACCCCACCAGCAGCCCACCAAACACCCACTGCTGAACCTTCTGCGCCAGCGCGCGCTGCTCCAGTTGGCGCCCGACCCACCCGCCGGCCAGTGCATACACCCCATCGAACATCATCCCCATCACCACCAGCACCAGCCCCAGCAGCGCGAACTGCTCACCCACCGCCCCCTGTGCGGGGTGGATGAACTGCGGCAACAGCACCGAGCAGAACAGCAAGGCCTTGGGGTTGAGCAGGTTGGTCAGAAAGCCCTGCGCTATCGCCGCCCTCCACGTGCCACGTACCGCTGCACCCCCCGGGCCCTGCACTGTACCCGCCACGGGCCTGAACATCTTCACCCCCAGCCACAGCAGGTAGGCCGCCCCGGTGTACTTGACCACCTCGAACGTCCAGGGCAGTACCTTGAACAGCGTCGCCAGCCCGACGGCGGCCAGGGTCACGTGGCACGCACGGGCAACCGCCAGCCCCAGCACGGTCGCCAGCGCCGCCCGCCGCCCCTGGCGCGCACCGGTCTGCAGCAGCAGGATCATGTCCGGGCCCGGCATCAGGTAGATCATCGTCAGGGCAGTCAGGTAGAGCAGTTTTTCGTCCATTTCAACGACCTCAGGCTGGGGCAACAGAGTGAAAATTCTATGCCGGAAGGTCGAGGCAGGTGCTTGCGTTATGCGCCCGCAACGGGGCTATTATTGGCAGGATGTACCAATTCAATACCTAGACACAGGCCACTTATGCCAAACCACGAGCCAACCTACCCCAAGCTGGACGGTTACGACCAACGCATCCTTGGCGCACTGCAGCGCGACGGGCGCCTCACCAACGTGCAACTGGCTGAAGAGATCGGGCTGTCGGCTTCGCCGTGCCTGCGACGGGTGAGGCTGCTGGAAGAAGCCGGGGTGATCCGCGGCTACCATGCCAGTCTCGAAGCCGAGGCAGTCGGCCTGGGGTTGACGGTGTTCGTGGGGGTGAAGGTCGAGCGGCACCATGAGGTCGAAGCGGAAAACTTCCGCCTGGCCGTGCTGGCCCTGCCCGAGGTGGTCAGCGCCTTTCTGGTGTCGGGCGAGTCGGATTTCCTGTTGCATGTGGTGGTGCCGGATCTGCGCGGCTATGAGCGGTTCCTGACCGATACGCTGCTCAAGCTGCCGGGGATCCGGGATATCCGCAGCAACTTCGCAATCAAGACGATCAAGCCGCAGGGGGCGCTGCCGCTGGGGCACCTGGGGCGGTAAGCGGGTAGCAACGACCGGCCCACCCGCCCCGAACCGAACCTGGCAACCCTACAGCACCAGATTCCCGCGCTCCTCCTCCGTCAACCGCCCCCGCGCCTGCTCATCCAGCGCCCCGGCCCCCAGCACCTGCACCGGGCTCTGCGGGTTGTACTGCGGCCCCAGGCTCGCGCCCTCCTTGCCCGGCACCAGGCGCTCGGTACCAAACCCCAGCACCTGCACGGTGATCACCGACGGCTGACGCTGGCGGGCCGCGGCCTGCTGCTGGCGCACCGCATCTTCGGCGGCCTGGGTCGCCGACGACGCCGCCGCACTCGCCGACGAGATCGCGCCGGTGTTCACCGCCGCCACCACCGGCATGCCCTTGGCATCACCCTGCACCTGGATGTTGGCCGCGTTCACCACCTGCAACGCGGCAATGTTGACGTTGCCCGACACCCGGATGCCCGCCTCCCCCGCATCGATGGTGCCCAGCGGCGCAATCAGGTCGATGTCCCCTGGCGGCACTTCCACCACCGGCGCCAGGGTGGCGATACCCGCACCGGTACTCGGCACCGTGGGCGACAGGCTGCTGTTGCCCCAGGTGTCGTACAGCCGGCGCGGCGGGGTGTAGACCACCGTGGTCTTGGAACCACGCCCGGCGTTGATATCGCCCTCGGCCGACCAGCCCAGAATCGAGCCGCCAAAGGTGGTCATGATGCGGCTCTGCCCCAGCAGGATGCTGCCGCGCGCGTACAGCTGGATATCGCCGTTGCCCTGGGTGATCACCCCGGCACCGGCCGGCGGCGCCTCGCCCTCCACGCCGAACACCTGCTGGCCACCGGGGGTGAGCATCTGGATCGCGCCCCCCACCTGGGTACGCACCCCGGCCCCGCCGAACATCAGGATGTCGCCGTCGTAGCGGATCGGGTTGCCGGCCACGTCCTGCTCGGGGAACAGCGCCGCGATCGCATTGCGCCCGCGCAGGTAACTGCCCTGGCGCGGCCCGCCCACGGTGTTGTACTCCAGGCCGCCGGCACGCAGCTCGGCAAAGTACACCTGGCGCGCAAACACCGCCTGCTCGGTCGCCGGCAGGCTGGCGAACCGCGCCCGCGCCTGGGCCGCATCGCCCTCGAAGGCGTAGCGCTCGGCCAGCCATTGACGCAACTCCTCGGCGTAGGTCTTGGCCACCTTGCCCGGCTGCGCCGCCAGGCTCTGGTTGCTGTCGGCAAGGTTGGCCGGGTTCAGGTACAGCTCGGCAAAGCGCGCATACCCTGGCCCCTGGGCGCCCACACCGGCCTGCAACACCAGGCTTGCGCCGGGGCGGTTGTCGCCGGTGACGATGGCGCCCAGGCTGTTGATGGCTGCACGGTCCTCCTGGCGCAGGTCACGCCCGGCACTGACGGTGAGCGTGCCGGGGCCTGCCACGTTCAGGCCACTGAACAGGATGTCGCGCCCAGCCACCACCTGCGAGTGATCGGTGGCGTGGTTGTGCACGAACAGGTTGCCGCTGGACAGCGCCAGCGCACCGACGATGTCCGACATCATCGCCGGCACGTAGGTGGTCTCGCCAAGGCCGGTACCGCTGTACACGATGTCGCGCCCCGCCATCATCCACACCGGTGCGGCGCCCTCGTACCAGACGGCCCCATTGCGCGCATTGCCGAAGTTCAGGACCTCGCCCGAACGCACCCCCACCAGGTCGCCGCTCACGGCGTAGATGCGCGCCGGCTGCAACTGCCCGTAGGCATTGGCGGTGCTGGTGCTGCCAAAGGCGAACAGCGGGAAGCGACCCGCTTCCAGGTCTGCCGCAATCCCGTCTGGCCTCTGGTTGCTGACGCTGTGGCCGTTGTAGCTGCCGATGAAACCCGGGTTGAACGGCGTGGCCAGGGCCGACGGTGCGGCGCCGGACTGGTTGATCGCATAGCCACCGGCGTAGATCGAACCCTGCGCCACCAGCTGCAACTGGGCATTGGCCGAAGGTGCCAGCAGCAACGAGTAGCCACTCGCGCCCTGCAGCCGGTTCTTCTCCCGGTACTGCGCGGAGTTCCCGTAGTACAGGTTGCCGGAAGCCGCCACCGCACGCAGGATCGACGGGTAGACAAAGCGCCCGTCGGTGGGCGAGGTATCCAGGCCGGACAGCGCATCACCGCTGACCGGCTGGGTCAATTCGATCAGCTGGGTGCTGGGGGTCAGGTCACCGCCCGCCGAGAACAGGTCGATGGCGGTGTTCGCCGTCCACAGGCTGAACCAGCTGTTGCCGCCCCCCGCCGCCGTTCCGAACGGCGTGGTGTTGAGCGTGGGCACACGGCCCGGGTCGGCCGCCGCCCCCAGCACCAGGTCGCCCCGGGTGCTCAGTTGCACCGTGGCGTCGCCGGGCACCACCACCAGGCCGCCTTTGGCGCTGGCCAGGGTGGCCTGGAACGGGTCGTAGGCGCGGGTTTCGTGGCTGTCCTGCTGTATCCCGAGCGCGCCGTAGGCACGGTCGATACCGCCCAGGGCCGCTGCCGACACCTGCAGGTTGCCGCGCAGGTTGACCAGGGTACCCTGCAGGTCATGGGCGGCCACGCCCAGTACATCGGCGTTGTCGCCACGCCCCAGGGCCGCCTGGGTGGGGTTGACGGCGCCGCCGACCTTCAGGTTCAGGTCGCCGCCACCGCCCAGCGTCAGGCTGCCATCGCGGCCCACGCGGCCGGTGCTGCCCACCGCCAGCTGCAGGGCCTGGGTACGTGCGCTGTCGTCCCACTGCGTGCGGTACTGGTCAGCGGTATTGCCGATCACATCGAGGGTGCCGGCCTGCCCGCCCACCGTGACATCGAGGTTGCCCCCGCCCAGGGTGCCGAAGCCGGTGAAGCCGGCCACCACACTGTTGCGCTGGTAGCGCACATAGGTGCCGAAGTTGATCCACCAGGCCGTGGGTATCTGCTCGTCTGCCGCCAGCGCTTTGCCACTGCCCTGGCGCCACAGCCAGTTGCCGACCTGTGCAGTGGGCAACTGGTAGGCCAGGCGGGTCAGGCTGCCATATTCGCGGCTGAGGGAGTTGCCCGTCAGGTTGCCCCCCACCGTCAACAGCAGGTTGCCGCCCTGCTCCGGGTACCAGGCCTGGTACAGGCTCTGCGCGCCGCCATCGACCAACGCCTCGTAGCCGCCGAGAAACTCCGGCAGCACCTGCCCGTCATTGGCCTGCCCGCGTGCCAGTTGATAGGCGGCGGGCACCGGGGTCGCCGTACCGGCGGTGTACACGCCGAACAGCGTGGTCATGTCCAGGTTGCCGGCGGCGATCAGGTCCAGGTCACCGGTACCGGTACGCAGCACGCTGTAACGCGAGGCGCCGCCGGGCACCGTGTCGTGCTCGGTGTTGCCCGGCGCGGTCATCACGCACCAGGTGGGGAACTCATCGCACAGGGTGGGGTAGCCAATCGCATCGAAGTCGATCAGATCGCCCGGCCTGGCATCTGCGCCAAACCCGTCGATGCCTTCCTGGGTCCAGGCCAGGCCACCGCCGGCGGCCGGTGCCCTGGCGCACCAGGTGGGGAACTCGTCGCACAGCGTGGGGTAGCCGATGGCGTCGAAATCGATCAGGTCACCGGGCCTGGCGTCCACGCCAAAGCCGTCGATGCCTTCCTGGGTCCACACCAGGCCGCCGCCGGCAGCCGGTGCCCTGGCGCACCAGGTGGGGAACTCGTCGCACAGCGTGGGGTAGCCGATGGCATCGAAGTCGATCGGGTCGCCGGGCTTGGCGTCCACACCAAACCCATCGATGCCTTCCTGGGTCCACACCCAGCCGGCACTGGCGCCTACCGCCAGCATGCCCACGTGGTGGTCGGCCAGGCGCAGGCGCCCGCTGGCGTTCGGGTCGGCCAGGCGCGGGTCGGCCGCCGTGGTATCGGCACCGGCCACCACGCGCAGGTTCCACGACTGCGAACCGGCCGGCAGCATGCTGGCGACCGCCCAGTTGGTGCCCTTGCCCTCGCTGCGCAGCGCCACCGAGCCCACGCCCCCCAGCTTGATATCGGTGCGCGGCGGAATGATCGCGCCGCGTTGCAGCACCAGGTTGCCCGCCAGCAGCACCAGGTCATCGGCGCCACCGTTCAGCAGGTGGCCCGGATCGGACGGCAGTGCCACGCCTTTTGGCCAGGTCATGGCCGTGACGGGCGTGTTGACCACCAGCCGCGTGCCGGCACCCAGTTGCATGCCGGCCTCCAGGCGCAGCGGGGCCTCCAGGCGGGTGCCCGCCGCCAGTGCCTGGCTGCCGTCGGCGTTGTAGAGCGCCGCCGAGAGCACGGTGCCAGCCGGCAGCTCGATCGCGGCCGAAAGGGTTGCACGCACTGGCAGCACAGCGCCCGAGGCCAGCACGCGCGCCTGTATCGGCAGGTCGTAGTTGAGCACCTGGCCGGCCAGAAAACCGGTGCCCTCGTGCAGCTCGACCCCGCCGTTGGGCACCACCACCTGGGCGCCATAGGCCAGGCGCCCTTCCAGCAGCACCCAGCCGCCGTCGTCCTGGGTCTCGGGTGGCGGCGCAAAGCCGTCGTTGATGCTGCCCAGCACCTCCACGTCGCCACCGGCACGCAGGCTCAGGCTGCCGGCCTCGCCCGAGCCGTACACCGCGCCGGTCTTGTGCACGTTGGGGTTGAGGCTGGCATAGCGGTAGCGCGACAGGTCGAGGTCGCCGCTGACCACCAGGTCGCCGTCGGTGATCACTTCAAGCCCCGGGCGCAGGTGGAACTGCTGGGCGTAACCCTTGACCAGGCCGGCGAGCTTGCCGTTGACCAGCGCCGTGTTGGCCAGGGCGCTGTCGATGAACTGCACGCTTTGCGCGTGGCGTGCGTCGAGGTAGGCCTGGTCGATCTGGACATAGGGCTTGCCGCTGACATGCGGGTCGACGCCCTGCGGGGCCGCATGATCGCGCGCCATGGCGAACAGGTCGATGCGCTGCGCACCAAGAATCGACAGCGCCTGCGAGGCGTCGATGGCGATGTCGCCATGGGTCGGGTCGTCGGCCCGCAGCCGCGGCGCATACAGCGCCAGGGTGCCGCGCTCGCGGCCATCGTGCTGGCCGGCGGCGCCGCCGCGGGGTGCGTCGGTGCCATGGCGCAGGTCGATACGCACGCCACGCGCCAGGGTCAGTTGCCCGGCACCGGCATTCAGCTCCACGGTAGCCCGGTTGGGGCTGTCGATGATCTTGCCGTAGCTGTCCACGCGCAGCACGCTGCCATGTGCATCGAGCACCGCGCCCTGGGCCAGGGTCAGGCCATTGCCGGCGGCCAGACGAATGCTGCCGACACGCTCGCCGCTGGCATCGATCAGGCCGTTGACACGCAGATGGCCGTTGTCCAGCGACACCTGCACCTGGTTGGCGCGCGCCCCGTTGCCGATCTGCAGGTTGCCCTGCTTGAACTGGAAGCGCCGGCTGCCATGCACGCCGCCGTCGTTCAGGCGCTGGTTGAGCGTGGCGAAGGCACTGCTCAGGTCACCGGCCAGCCCTTGGGCACGCAGGGTGAAACCCGCACCCGCGTAGGGCACCTGGGTGCCCCCGGCATCGTAGTGGCCGGAGCTTGCGCCCAGGAGGCGGCCTTGCAGGTCGACCTGGCCGGCACTGGCGTCCAGCGCCACCACCTCCAGGCTGCCGGCCTGGTTGTGTTCGGCGTGCAGGTCGATGATCGAGCCGGCCGCCTGGTGGATGTTGCCGTGCTGGCTGCGCAGGATCACGTCGCCGCCCCAGCTGTACTTGTCCAGGTCGTTGAGGCTGACCTTGCGCCCGGCCAGGTCCAGTTGCGCCGCCTGGCCCAGGCGCAGGTCGCCCTGGCTGTCGAGGGTCAGCTTGCCGCTGGGCAGTGCCACGCGGGTGTCGAGGTCGATGCGCTGCGCGCTGAACGACCATTCGGCGCCCAGCGCCCCGGCCTTGAGCTGCGCGTCGGCGGTGCTCGGCGCCGCCCCCGCGAGCATCTGCAGGGCACCGCCGACGCGCACCTGGTTGACCGAGCCGGCTTCGCCGGTCACCAGCGGGGTGCGCACCAGCAGGTTGCCGCCGCTGTAGCGGTAGCCTTCACCGGTCACATACTCGCCGCGTGACTGATACACCGACAGGCTGCCACGGTGGTTGGCAGTCAGGCGTTCGCTGGCCAGCAGCGCCACGTCGCTGAAGCCCAGCGCCAGGCGCTCGAACGCCGGCTGGCTGCTGCTCTGCGCCTGCGGGCCATACCCCAGTTCGATGCGCCGGGCTTCGATCTGCAGCCGCCCGCTGCCGGTGCCGGCACCGTTGCCGAGCAGGGCCGGCGCGGCCTGGGTGGCGCCACTCCAGATCAGGTTGCCGGTACGAATGCTGGCCACGTCAGTGGCCGCGCCATGCCCGTAGATCGCCGGGGTGCCCAGCACCAGGTTGCTCAGGCGCGACTTGCCGGTCGCCGGGTCGAGGGTGTCGAGCGCGGTGGTGCCGAAGAAGTTGAGGCTGTCCTGCACGGTCAGCGTCAAGGTTTCCAGGGCTGGCGCGCCACGGCGGGTATCGCCCTGCAGCAGGCGGTCGAGCACCTGCTGGTTGAGGGTCAGGCCGCTGGGCAGGTAGCCCGCCGCAGCGGCAGCGGCCAGGCTTTGCGCACTGCCGACGTTGATCGCGCCCACCGCCAGGGTCAGGTTGCGGGTGCCGAAGCGCACCTGGTCGTCGAGGCTGAAGCGGTTGTTGGTGGCGGCGGCAATGGTGCCTTCGGAATACAGCTCGGTCTGGCCGCTGCACCGCGTCAGGCAGCCGCCGATCAGGATGCTGCCCGGCCCGGTGATCGTCCCGCTGGGCGCTTGCGGCGCCAGCACGTCGACCCAGCCATTGGACACGATCAGCAGGCTGCTGTTGTGCGGGTTGTAGAGGTAGCCGTCGCGGCTGTCGTAGGCGGGTGCGCCCTGCCCGAGCGTATCGATGCTCGCGCCTTGCTCTATGTTGATGGCGCCGGCGATGCGCCCGGTAACCATCAGCACTTCGGCGGCCTTCAGGTGCGCGCCATCCTTGAGCACGATGCTGGTGCCCCTGGCATCACCGAACAGCAGCTGGTTGCCACCCTGCCCGTACACCCGCTGCCCGGCATGGCCGATACGCAGGCTGCTGGCACCCAGGGCGTTGAGCTGCGACGCGGCAATGGCGGTTTCGCCGGCACCCGGTGTGGCGGGCGCGTTGTCGCCGTGGATCACCAGGGTGTCGCCGAACAGCACCGTGGCGATGCTGCCTTGGCCCTTGTCCGCCGGTTTGTTCAACAGCACGCCCTGCATGCTGAAGCCGGGCCGCGTGGTGTCGTTATGGCCCAGGTCCAGGGTCAGGCCCTTGGCATCGATGGGCAGCGCGGCACGCGGGATACCCAGGCGTGCGGCATCGTTGAGCAGGAACTGGCTGAAACTGGTTTCGTTGTACTGCGAGTACCGACGCAAGGTGTCGGCACCGGTCAGTATCAGGTGCTGCGACAGGGCATCGCCCAGCCCGCTGCCGGCGATCGAGCGCTTGCCGGTCAGGCCCCATGAGCCATTGCGCAGCGCCATGGCACCTGCCTGCGGCGCGCCGACCCTGGCCTGGCCGTTGACCTCGACACGGTAGGCCCCCGGCAACAGCGCATAACTGGCCGGCAGCAAGGTGTAGGTGCCGGCGGGCAGGCCTGGGATCCCGGCGTCCAGGGTGATCTGCTGGCCCACCAACGGCATCGAACCCGATGGCTCGCCCGCCACCGCTTCAGGCGCCACGCTGGCCTGCACACCGGGCACGATGGCGTACACCGGGTTGTTCGCCAGGCCCGGCAGGCTGAAGCTGCCATCGGGGTTGTTGCGCACCAGCGGGTGATAGCGGGCATCGGTGGAGCCGCCGCGCCCGGAGATGAAGCCGGCGCCGCGCACATCGCCACCGCCGGACAGGTCGATTACCGCACCGGGTTCGACCGCGATGCTGCCACCGCCCAGGGTCACGTTGAGCCAGCCGTTGGGCAGGCTCTGGCCCAGCACCGTGCTGTTCAGCGACTGGCCGGCGAAGTTGTACACCAGGCCATCTACGGTGCCGCCATAAGGCATCACCAGGCCGGCGGCACTGACCGAAGTCAGGCTGCCAGGGCGCAGGGTCACTTCGCGGGTGCTGGCGGTGCCCAGTACCAGGGCGCCGAGGGGCGCGCGCAGCACGCCCTGCTGGTCGATGGTGTCGGCCTGTATCGACAGCGCGCCAAACAGCGAATAGGGCTGGGCAGGCGTGGCCGCGCTGCTGCGCGCAATCTTCACATGCTCGGCCTTGATCACTGCCACGGCATTGGTGCCAGGGTAGATCTGCGCCGCGCTCAGGGTCAGCGTGCCCGGCGCCACCAGCCGCGTGTCGTTACCGCCCAGTGTCTTGAGCAGGCGCAGATCGCCGCTGCTGTTCAGGCTGACCTGATGGAAGCCGCGTCGATCGATGCTCAGCGCTTCACTCACCCCCGTGCCGAACTTCAGGGTATTGCGTACGTCGATCAGCGCCGCATCCACCTGCAGCATGGCCTGATCGGCTTGCGACGAAAGCGCGATACCGATCTGATTGTTGGTGAGGCCCGGCCCGGCCGGCGGCAGGCTGGTGTACCCGGCCAGACGCACATGCGCAGCCGACAGGCGCACCCGGGTATCGGCGCGAGCCCCTTCGGCCAGCCCCAGTGCACCGGCATACAGGTGCAGGCTGCGCGCCGGTTGCAGCGTCACGTCGTCGGTAAAGCTGATCACGCCGCGGCTGAACAGCGTCAGTGCATCGAACCCGCCCTGCGCCACCTGGGCCACGCTGAGGTGGCCATGGCCATGTTCCAGCTTACCGGCCTGGTTGGCGAAGGCTTCCCCGCGCGGGCTGATACGCAGCTCGCGCTGGCGGATGGCCTCGGCATAGGCCGGGGTGATCGGGTAGGTACCGCTCTCCAGCGCAAGGGTCAGGCTGCCGCCCGCCACGCCAGCGCCACCCGCCGCTGCACGCAACTCGCCGTCCACGTACAAGCCATTGATCGAACTCAGGCTGATGCTGCCGCCCTGGCTGGCCAGCCGAGTCGCGCCAACCCCGGGTACATCGACGCTCATCTGGCTGCCGGACGCATCCAGTACAGCGCCACGCTCGACCACCACGAACAGGTCGGGGGCCAGCGCGCCACCCAGGTTGGGGTCGAAGGTGCTGCCGATGACGATACTGCCGCCCTGGCGCAGCTCGCCATAGCGCTCGCCACGCGCGTCCACGGCGGTGACGGCACGGGCCGATACGTCGAGCAGCGCCCCGGCGCCGACCCGGATCGCCCGTTGATGCGGCTCGAACCGCACCGCACTGGTCAAGGCCTCCTGCACAACAGTGTCAGCCAGGGTGATCTGCCCGCCGTGTGCCACCAGGCTGCCGTCAACCTGCAGGCCACCGGGGCTGCGCAACGTGATGGACTGCCCGTCATCGACCTGGATACGGCTGCCGCTGGCTACCTGCAGCCAGCGTGACGCCACCTGCTGGGCCGACTGGTCCAACTCGCTGCCCGCCTGCAGCAGCAGGCTGGCACCGGCGCGCTGGGTCAGGACGCCCTTGGCGGCGTTCTCCAGGTACTGCGGTGGCGTCCACAGCTCCAGCGCCTCGGCCGCCGAACGGGCATCGCCACGCAGGCGATACACCGGCCGCGTCACCTGCACCTGGCTGTCGGCCGCCACCTCCAGGCGCTGGTTGCCCACCACCTCGTAGCGGGCAAAGCCCTTGGCGAAGAAATCGCTGCCCAGGTTCAGGCTGGCCGCCGGGGTGTCGGCGCCGATGCTCACGGTGTCGCCGCGCAGGGCCAGCGTGCCGGCGCCCGTGGTGCCGTACCCGCGCAGCTCGCCGCCCAGCAGCAACTGCCCACCGGCCCCGCCCGAGGTCAGGCTGGCCAGGCTCAGGTCGCCACCGGCACCCCCGCGCCAGTTGCCGTCGGGGGTGCGCGCCGCGCCGCTTTCCACACTCAGCACACTGCCCTGGCCCAGGCGAATGTCGCCGGTGCCACGCAGGGCCAGCGAACCGCCGTCCAGCCAGGCCGACAGGTCGGCGGGCTGCGCATTGACGCCGTCCTGGCGCCGGCCGCTGGCCTCCACGCGAACCCCGTCGGCCACCTCGATACGCGCGGCCAGGCCGGCATTGCCGACCCGCAGGCTGTCCGAGCCGCGTTGCAGGTTGCCCAGCAGCAGGTCGCCGCCGTGGCTGACCAGGTCGGCGTTTATCTGCACCTGTGGCGCCAGCAGGCTCAGGCCGGCGCCGTCGGCCAGGTTCAGCGCCTGCTCCAGGCGGATGCCCTCATACGCGGCCACCTGCAGGCCGCCAAGCTCGCGCAGGCGCTCGGCTTCCAGGCGCAGGACGCCTTCGCGCTCGGCCTCGACCGGGGCGTCGAGGGTCAGTGAGCCGCCCTGCACCTGCGAGCCGATCACCACCTGGTGCAGGTTGCCCGCGCCGGCGTTGAGCACGCTGCCCGTGGCGGTGGGCCGGTAGTCGCCAACGATCAGCTGCGCGCCGCGGGCCTGGCTCAGCTGGCTTTGCCGGTAGCCGTCGAGGCCGGCCTGCGGGGCCTGCAGCTGGTGGTCGCCCTTGAAGGTTTCACCCAGGATCTCACCGCCCAGCTGCGCATTGGCGGTGCCGACCACCAGCCGCCCGGCATCGCGGCCAACGGTGTAGCCGTTCTCCAGGCGCTCGCGCGGGGCGAACAGCGGGCTGTAGAAGTAGCGGGTCTGGCCCCAGCGTGCGCTGTGCTGCTCGTAGCCCTTGTACACGCCCTGGTACAGCACATCGCCAGGGGCACGCGAGAGGTTGTACAGGCGCCCGTCGGCGCCCTTGAGCCAGGTTTGCTTGAGGTAGCCGGTGGCCACGTCCAGCGTGCCGCCCGAGAGGTTGACCAGCGAGCCGGCCTGGGTCACCAGGTCGCCCCCGGTGAAGCTCACCGTGCCGCCCTGGGCCAGCCACTCGCCCAGCCCGTGGCTGCGCGTGCCGAGGTAGCCGCCCACTTCCAGCAGGCCGCCGGCGGTGTA
The DNA here is from genome assembly GCF_024261405.1 of Pseudomonas sp. FBF18. Classification (NCBI taxonomy): domain Bacteria; kingdom Pseudomonadati; phylum Pseudomonadota; class Gammaproteobacteria; order Pseudomonadales; family Pseudomonadaceae; genus Pseudomonas; species Pseudomonas sp. FBF18. Next base: position 45,160 of record NZ_QKRS01000013.1, read on the forward strand.
CCAGCGCTCACCCTCGTAGCCGTTGGTGCCGGCGGCCACGTGCACCAGCTCGCGGATGTCGACCCACACATCGGTGCTGTTGAGCGCGCCGCTGTCGCGGTTGCCCGCCGCGTCGCGCTGCTCGTTGCCCTGGATGTTGACCTTGATGCTGTTGCTGTCCATGGCCAGCTTGACCCCGACCGCGCCCGCCACGTCCAGCACCGCGCCGTCGCGCAGCAGGCTGCGCTGGCCGGCACTCACCGCCACCTGGCCGCCGGTGGCCAGGGTCAGCGAGCCGCCCTGGAAGTCCACCGTGCCGCCACTGACGATCTCCACCCGCGACAGGCTGCGGTCATCGGCCACCGCGCTGAGGTTGTCGAACGCGCCGTTGCGCTGGTTGACCTGCCCGCCCAGGTCCTTGCGCACCGCCTCGCGCTGGCTGTCCAGTGCGCTGCCGGGGTTGGCGTCGATGACGATGGCAGTGGTGCTGCCGGCGGCCAGGGTCACGTTGCCGGTGCGGTCGCTGGCCGCGTTGAGCAGGTGGATGGTGCCGCGGTTGTCGATCGAGCTGGTGGCCACGGCCACGCCCTGCTGGCGCACCTGATGCCCGGTCAGGGTGATGTCGCCCTGGCTGGCCTGGATCAGCCCGCTGTTGCTCACCGTGCCGGCCGTGCTGCCGGCCTTCAGCGTGGTGGCCACCTCGTTGCCGCGGGTGGTGGAGTACGGGTTGCCCGCCGTGCCGACGCCCTTGCGGATGTAGAAGGTATCGCCCGCCGCCAGGGTCGCCTGGCCCTTGGCGTTGATCAACTGGCCGGCGTTCTCCACCTCGTGGCCCAGCAGCAGGGTGTAGCCACCGCCCTGGGTGGAGCTGGCCGGGGCGTGGGTCTGGATCAGCGCGCCGCGCTCGACCATGACCTTGCCGGCGGCATCGGTGAAGGTCGGCTGGCTGCCCAGGCTGTCCACGTACAGGCCGCGCTCGGTGAACTGCTGGTCGCTGATGGTGGCGGCGGCCGCCGTCAGGTTGCGCACGTTGATCTGGCTGCTGCCGCTGAACACGATGCCGTTGCGGTTGACGATCATCAGCGTACCGTCGGCCTTGATCGTGCCCTGGATCTGGCTGGGCGCGACGCTGTTGCCGACGCGGTTGAGCAGTGCCCAGTTGGCGTCCTGCTGGAAGGTCAGCTGGGTGTCGCGGCCGACGTTGAAGGTTTCCCAGTTGAGAATCGCCTTGTCGGCGGTCTGCTTGATCGTCACCTGGGTGGTGCCGCCCTTCTGCGTCTGTACCGGAGCCTCGGCGTTGGTGAACAACGGCTTGCCATTGGCATCGAGCAGCGGGTTCAGGCCATTGCCGCCCAGGCCGTTGTGGATGCTCGAGGGCGCCGCCAGCGCGGCGGCGCGGCCGGCCGCCTGGGCAGCCTGTTGCGCGGCGATGGCGGCCACGGTGTTGTTGAGGTTTTGCAGCGAACGCTGCAACTGGGCATTGGCACGCTGCTGCTGGGCCAGCGGCGGTGGCAGCCCCGGCAACTGCACCGCACCGCCCTGCCCGCCCGTACCGCCGGCCTGCGGCGCGCTGCCCTTGGCCGCGAACCAGGCCGAACTGAACGCCGCAGGCGCCGCCTGCACGCTGCCGGCCAGGGCCAGCAGCGCAATCACCTGGGCCAGCGGCTTGAGCCGCAGCAGGGGCATATCGGCCTGACGGTGGGTACGGTGGGAGGGCGAAGCAGCAGTGCCAAGGCGCATTGCAATCAATCCTTTTCTGGTCCATCGCGGTAATGGGATGCCACACGCCGGTGCGGCCGGTGACCTATGACATAGGCGGTTGCACGGGCGGCAGACCGAACCTTTGTCACGCAAAGTTCATGTGATCGGTGGCGTTCTGAAACGCAAAAGCCGGTAACGGCGCGAGCCGTTACCGACGGGGTACAGCGACAGGCGTCGACGCGGCTTAGGCCGGGCGGCCCTGGGTGTTGCACACGCTGAGGTTGTTCACGCCCAGTGCGCCGGACTGGTTGGCGAACTGCAGGCGAACGGCGTTTTTCCAGGCTGAGCTCAACGGGATCAGCTTCTGCGCGATGATGGCCGCATCGTTGTTGGTGGTGGCGCCGTAATGACGGTTCAGGAAGGCGACGACGGCGGTGCCGTCTGCGGCGTCCTTGTAGCACTGACCGAAGATCAGGTTGGTGTAGGCAACGATGGAGTAGCCGGTGGCCGGGTTGGCCAGCACCGGGGCCCAGTTCTGCGGAATCGCGCGTGCGGCGGCGGTGGCCGGTGGCGCGGCGTTGGCCAGTGCAGTCTGCACGTTGCCGACGGTTGGCAGCAGGTTGTTGACGCGAGCGACCTTGGCGTTGTTGGTGGCATCCACGTCTTCAGGGCCTACATAGCCGATGGCGTCTTCGGTGCCGTACACCGAGGTCACGATATCGCCGCTCAGGGCAACACCCTGGAACGTGGCAGGCTCTGCACCGACCTGAGCGGTGGTGAAGGTGCTGCTGACGCCGAACTGGGTCGGGCACTGGCTGTTCAGGTGACGGGTGAAGATCTCGGAGGTGCCGCTGCTGCCGCTGCGGTAGAACACCTTGATGGCCTTGTTCGGGTAGCTGGCGTCGATCTGGTTCCAGTTGCTGATCGAACCCGAGAAGATCCCGCACAGCTGGGCGCTGGTCAGGTTCAGGTCGTTGACGGCAGTGCCGTTGGCCAGCTTGAGGTTGTACGGGATGGTGACCGAGGTGGCTGCCGACGGAACCTGGATCAGCGGGCCCCACTTGTTGGCGACGTCGTTGCCGGCGCTGTTGTGGTCCAGGTTGTAGGTGTTGATTTCCGCATCGGAAAGGATCGAGTCGCTGCCTGCGAAATCGACGGTCACACCGGCGGGCTTGTTGATATCGGCGGCACGGTTGAACAGGAAAGCCGACTTGCCTTTACCGCTGCCAACACCGGTGTAGGTGTCGAAACCGGCGCCCAGTACGCCTGGGGTGGTGTACAGGCCTTGTGGCAGGGTGGCACCGCCACCGACAACCGCTGCCATCGATTGAGCCGAAGCCAGTGCGGCAACAGCCAGCGAGGCTGCGATCATAGTGCGCTTAAACATGAAGAAGCTCCTTTCGTCGTGTTCGTACGTTGAGGTGAGTCGCGCTTGCATGTCACGGTGGCGTGGCGCAGCGCCTTGATCCAGAGGGCTTGCTGGCCGATCCACGAGGCTTAGGTTGGCAGTGCGCGGTGACAGTCAGAGGAAAAAACATCGGGAGCTTGGCGGGTAATTTCTCGGGTGTTTCGGGTGGCCTCATCGCGGGTCAAGCCGCTCCCACACAGGTCAGTGTGGGAGCGGGCTTGACCCGCGATGGCTTCACCACCGATGGGGCGGCCCCTCGAGGTCCCGGATTCCCCGGCAACCCACTCGGGTGTTGCCCACCCCCCCAAAAAAAATCACTGCACCAGCTGGTTGATCTCGATGATCGGCAGCAGCACCGCCATCACGATCAGCAGCACCACCGCACCCATCACCACGATCATCAGCGGCTCCAGCAATGCGGTCATGCCCATCGCTCGGCGCTCGATGTCCTTGGCCAGGCTCTGCGCCGCGCGGTCGAGCATCGGCGGCAGGTTGCCGGTCTTCTCGCCGCTGGCGATCAGGTGGATCAGCAAGGGCGGGAACACCTTCTCCACCGCCAGCGCCGACGCCAGCCCCACGCCTTCGCGCACCCGCGCCGTGGCCTCGCTCACGCACTGGTCGAGGCGGTCGTTGGCCAGGGTCTGGCGCGCCGCCTCCAGGGCCCGCAGCAACGGCACCCCGGCACTGCCCAGAATCGCCAGGGTCGAGGCGAAGCGTGCGGTGTTCAGGCCCAGCACGAAGCGCCCCAGCAACGGCAGGCGCAGCACCCGGCTGTGCCAGGCCAGGCGTGCCGACGCGCCGCGCAGGTACACACGCCAGCCCCATGCCCCGGCCACCAGCACGATGAAACACAGCCAGCCCCAGGCCCGGATGAAGTCGCTGGCGTTAAGCATCGCCAGGGTCAGCCCCGGCAGGTCCTGGCGCGCCTGGGTGAAGGCGCTGACCACCTGCGGCACCACGTAGCTGAGCAGAAAGATCACGATGCCGATCGACACCAGCCCGACCACGCCGGGGTAGATGAACGCGGTGAGGATCTTGCCGCGCAGGGTGTTGCGGTCTTCGATGTAGTCGGCCAGGCGCTCCATCACCTGGGCCAGGTCGCCGGACTCCTCCCCCGCCGCGATCAGTGCGCGGTAGATCTCGGGAAAGTCCCGCGGGCGCGCCGCCAGTGCGTCGGCCAGGCGCATGCCGCTGCGCACGTCGCCGCGCACCGCGCCCAGCACCTGGGCGATGTGCTTGCGTTCGGCCTGCTCCAGGGTCGCGCTCAGGGCGCCCTCCAGCGGCAGCCCGGCGGCCAGCAGGCTGGCCAGCTGGCGCGTGGTCCAGGCCAGGTCCGCATCCGACAGCTTGCTGGCGAACAACCCGCCGCCGGCACTGGCGGCAGGCTCCGGCTCGACCTGCAAGGCGCTCAGGCCCAGCCCGCGCAATTGCCCGATCACCGCCGCCGGGCTGTCGGCCTCCAGCTGGCCACGGCTGATGCGCCCCTGGGCATCGGCGGCTTCATAACGGTATCGGCTCATCAGGCGTCCCGGGTCACACGCAGGATTTCTTCCACGGCGGTACTGCCGCTGTCGACCCAGCGCTGGCCGTCCTCGCGCATGCTCAGCATGCCGGCCTGGCGCGCTGCGGCGCGCAGGGCCTGTTCGTCGGCGCCCTGGTGGATCAGGCCGCGAATCGGGTCATCGATGCAGAACAGCTCGTGGATCCCGGTACGCCCGCTGTAGCCGGTGTGGTTGCAGCTGGCGCAGCCATGGGGGCGAAACTGGCCGGGGGCGTTCGGGTCGGGCTGACGGCAGTGCGGGCACAGCCGCCGTACCAGGCGCTGGGCCAGCACGCCGAGCAGCGCCGAGGCCAGCAGAAAGGGTTCCACGCCCATGTCGAGCAGGCGGTTGACCGCCGACACGGCGTCGTTGGTGTGCAGCGTGGCCAGCACCAGGTGCCCGGTGAGCGAGGCCTGCACCGCGATCTGCGCAGTCTCCAGGTCGCGGATCTCGCCGATCATGATGATGTCCGGGTCCTGGCGCAGGATCGCGCGCAGGGCCACCGCAAAGGTCATGTCGATGCGCGCATTCACCTGGATCTGGCTGATGCCCGGCAGGTCGTATTCCACCGGGTCCTCGACGGTGAGGATGTTGCTGACGCTGGCATCGAGCCGCGCCAGCGCCGCGTACAGGCTGGTGGTCTTGCCGCTGCCGGTGGGCCCGGTGACCAGCACGATGCCGTGGGGCTGGCGAATCAGCACGTCCAGGCGGGCCAGCAGCGCCGGGGCCATGCCCAGGGTTTCCAGTTGCAGACGCCCGGCCTGCTTGTCCAGCAGGCGCATCACCACCCGCTCGCCATGCCCGGTGGGCACGGTGGACACACGGATATCGATGGGCCGGCCAGCCACGCGCAGGGCGATGCGCCCGTCCTGGGGCAGGCGCTTTTCGGCGATGTCCAGCTGCGCCATGATCTTGATCCGCGACACCAGCGCCGCGTGCAGCGCCTTGCGCGGCGAGACCACGTCGCGCAGGGTGCCGTCGACCCGGTAGCGCACCACCGAGTGGGTCTCGAAGGGTTCGATGTGGATGTCGCTGGCCTCGTCGCCGGCAGCCTGGGTCAGCAGCGCGTTGATCATGCGGATCACCGGCGCGCCGTCCTGGGTGTCGAGCAGGTCGGTGATCTCGGGCATGTCCTGCATCAGGCGGTCGAGGTCGACGTCGTTCTCGGCCGCGCCGACCGCCGCTGCGGCGCCGCCGTTGTCGCTGTAGGCGCTGGTCAGCAGGCGGTCGAGCTCGTCTTCGCTGACCTGCTCGGCGGCCTGCTCGCCGAACTGGCGGCGCACCTCGCCCAACGCCCAGGCCGGGGTCGAGGGGCACAGGCGCAGCGGCGCGGCGTGCTCGCCGGCCAGCAGCACCACGCGCTGGGCCTTGGCCCAGGCGTACGGCAGGCGGCTCACCGGGCAACCCCGACTTCATCCAGCGGCACGGCGCGGATCGCCGCACGCGGGGTGCCGATGGCCGCGCCCGCGCGCGGTACGCCCTGCTCGGCGCTGGGCAGCAGCGGCATCTGCGCGTCCGGCAGTGCCCAGGAATGGGCCGGCTTGAGCCCGCCCTGGGCACGGCGGATGAAATCGTAGCGGTTGAGGGTGATGCTGCGCCCCACCTCGGCATCGCGAATGATGTAGGGGCGCAGGAACACCATCAGGTTGGTCTTGCTGGTGGCGCGGCGCTCGTTGCGAAACAGCACGCCCACCCCCGGCAGGCTGGAAAGAAACGGAATGCCGTCGTTGGCCTGGGTGTAGCCGTCCTGCAGCAGGCCGCCGAGCACCATGATCTGGCCGTCGTCGAGCAGGATGCTGGTGTCGATGGCACGCTTGTTGGTGACCGTGCCGGCGGCACTGGAGGCGCGTTCGTCGACGCTGCTGACCTCCTGGTAGATGTCGAGCTTGACCGTGCCGCCTTCGGAGATCTGCGGCCGCACGTTGAGCTTGAGCCCCACCTCTTCGCGCTGGATGGTCTGGAACGGGTTGTTGCTGGTGCCGCCGCCATCGGTGACGTACTGGCCGCTGACAAAGGGGATGGTCTGGCCGACGAAGATGCTCGCCGCCTCGTTGTCCAGGGTCAGCAGGTTGGGCGTGGACAGCACGTTGCTGCCGCCCTTGCTGGTCAGGGCGCGGGCCAGCACCTTGAGGTCGAGCACCTCGCCGATGCCGGGGATGTTCACCGTGCCGTCCACCACGCCCACGCTCAGGCCGGGGGGCAGCGCGTCGATGCTGTTCCTGGCACCGCGATTGAACCCGGCACCGCCCAGGTTGGCGCCGCCGAACACGCCGTTCTTGCCCAGGTTGCCGGCCTGCCACTGGATGCCGAATTCGTTGGCGTCGTCTTCGCTGACCTCGACGATCAGGCTTTCGATCACCACCTGGGCGCGGCGCTGGTCGAGCAGGTCGATCACCTCGCGCAGGTTGCGGTACAGCGGGTCGGGTGCCGAAATCAGCAGGGTGTTGGTGGTGGCGTCGGCCTGGATGGTCACCCCGCCGGCGGAAAACGCGGTGTTCTGCTCGCTGCCCTGCGAACCGTTGCCATAGGCGTTGCCGGCCTGGCCGAGGCTGGCCCCGTAGGTGGCGGCTGGCGGGGTGGCGCTGGTGGTCTGCGCGGTGTTCGCCGCCGCGCCGCTGCCGTTCTGCTTGCCTGCCAGCAGGCCACCGCCGCTGAGCCTGGCGCGGGCGTCGTCACCGCTGCTACTGTCGCTCTCGCCGGTGAGCAGCCCGCGCAGGGCCTGGGCCAGCTTGCCGGCCTGGGCGTTGCGCAGGTACACCACGTGCAGGTTGCTGGGATTGTTCTGTGCGTTGTCGAGCTTGTAGATCAGGTCGCGGGCCAGTTGCGTGCGCTCGGGGCTGCCGGCGCGGATCACCACGCTGTTGGAGCGTGGGTCGCCGATCACGCTGATCTTCTGGGTGGGGTCGTTGCCCTGGGTTTCGAGCAGCTCCGAGACCATGGCCGCGATGTCGCTGGCGATGCCGTTCTGGATCGCCACCACGTCGGTGTCGATGGCGCTGGGGATGTCGATGCTGTCGAGCAGCCGGGCCACACGCTCGAGGTTCTCGGCATAGTCGGTGACCACCACGGTGTTGTTGCCGGGGTAGGCGTTGATCGGGTTGTTGGGCGACACGATGGGGCGCAGCACCGGGATCACGTTGACCGCGTTCTCGTATTGCAGGCGGAAGGTGCGGGTGAGCATGCCGGTGCTGGCATCCTTGCTGTTGATCGGCCCGCCCAGCAGCTTGGCGTCGGCCTCGGGCACCACCTGGCTGACGCCACCCACGTCGACCACGCTGAAGCCCTGCATGCGCAGGGCCGCCAGCAGCATGGCATAGGCACGTGTGGCCGGCACCTCGCCTTCGGACACCAGGGTCAGCTGGCCCTTGACCCGCGGGTCGACCAGAAACTGGCGCCCGGTGGCCCGCGACAGTGCGCGCACCACGGCCTGGATGTCGGCGTCGACGAAGTTCAGCTGCACCGGCTGGTCGCCCAGCGGGTTGCCCGGTGCAGCACTGGCGCTGCCATCGCTGTGGGGCCTGGCGCGGTGGGCGGGGGCACGCGGGGTCGGGCGCTGTGGCTCGACCCGCGCCTGCAGGCCGTGGCGTTCCAGGCTGGTCGGCCCGGGCTGCACGTTGGCCAGCGGTCGGCCCAGCTCGCTGCTGGCCAGTGGCTGCGCAGGCTGCTGGCTGCAACCGGCCAGGGCCAGTGCCAGCACCAGGGGAGCCAGGCCGGCCAGTCGGCGCGGCAGTTGGGTGCACATCATGACGATTCCTTAGCGCCTTGCGCCTGGTCCAAGCGAACGATTCCGGAGAACGACGCCGTGGCCGAGGGGTCGGCCAGCGGGTCGCGTTGCAGGCGGCTGTGCACCACCGTCAGGCCCAGTTGTGCGGGGGCCTGCAGCAGCCAGGCGGTGGCGGCCTCGGCGGGGGCCTGGGCAAGATCGAGCTGCCAGCCGCCCTCCACCGCCTGAAGCTGGTAATGGCCGCTCAGCCCGGCGTGCTCCAGGCTCTGGCGCAGGGCCGGCGCCTGTTGCGCGGCGCCCGGCAGTGAGGGGGCGTGGGCGAGCAGGCCGTCGAGGGTCTGCGCCTGGCTGCGCAGCCTGGGCGTTTCGGCCTCCCAGTGGGCGATGCGCGCCAGTGCCGGCTGCACCAGCACCAGCCACCACAGCGTGGTGCCCAGCAGCAGTGCGGTCAGGGCCACGGCGCGGCGCTCGCGCGCACTCAGGCCGTGCCACCAGGGGCGCAGGCGGCGCAGGGGGTGCCGTGCCTTATTCAACATTGGCCACCTCCTCGCCCGTGGCGGTCGCCGGGCGCAGGGTCCAGCCGTGGTCGCTGCTGCTGGCCTCGATGCCCTGTGCCGCCAGCCGTGTTTGCCAGGCATTGTCAGCCGGGGGCCGCGCGGCGCCGGGCAGTGGCTGCAGGTCGAGCACGCCGTCGTGGTAGGTCAGTTGCTCGACTGCGCCGGCCAGAAACGGCATGGCGCTGCCGGCGGCCTGCAGCAGGTGGTTGAAGGGTGCGACCGCGCCATTGTCGCCGGCGGCGAGCTGCTGGCGTACCTGTTGCAGCGGGTTGAGGATCACCTGCAACTGCGGGTAGGCAGCGCGTACCTGCTGGTGCATGTGCTGGCGCAGTTGCTGGCCGGTGTCGGCCAGCCGCGCGGCGTAGAGGTTCAGGCCCAGGGTCCAGATCATGGCGGCGCTGGCGCACAGGGCGAGTGCCCGTGGCCAGCCGTGCTGTGCGGCGGCAGGGGCGCGCAGGCCGCTGTGCAGGCTCGCCACCGGGCATGCGCCGGCCCTTGCCGGGGTCGGGTACAGGCCCCTGGGTTTGAGGCCGGCATTCGACAGCCACTGCGCCAGGCTCTGCAATGCCGCCTGCCCCAGCCATGCCACCGCCACCTTCCCGTCCGCTGCCCGTGGCCCGTGGGCGATATGCACGGCGCGCACATCGCCCAGTATCAGGCCCTGCGCCGCGCACTGCACCGCCGCCCCCAGGCGCGCCGCCGGCAACGGCGGCAGTACCAGCTCGGTGCACAGGCTGTCGTCCGGGTGCAGCCACGCCAGCACCTCGCGGCCGCGCGCCAGGCTCTTGAGCTGCGCCTGCGCCGCCTCGCCCTCGGCCTCGGTCCGGCCCTGGCGGTCCAGTTGCCGATAGCCGACCCGCGCCCCGCCCTCAAGCGCCGCGAGCCGCGGCAATGCCATGTGCAGTTGTGCCTTCATGCGCCCACCCGTGCCCAGACAACCTGTGCCAGGGGCGCCTGCCCGCGCAGCAGCAGCGCCTCCAGGCGCACCTCGCGCGAGCCGCTGCGGGCCACGCCGTGCAGGCGAAACCAGTCGCTGGTAATGCCCACCGGCACGCTTTCGAGCACCACGTGGGGCATCTGCAGGCGGTTGACGAAATCCCCGCGGTTGACGAACCAGCGCCCGCCGTCGCGCTCGGCGATCAGCTGGCGCGCCTTGTCTACGCTCAAGCCCGGCACCTGCGCCGCCAGCACCTCGGCCGACGCGGTGTTGCCATTGATCCAGGTGTTGGCCGGCAGCACTGTGGCCACTCGGCGCAGGCGCGCCAGCCCTTCGGCATCCAGCCCCGGCACGGCCAGCTGGTCGAGGCTGCGCAGCATCGGCCGGCGTGCCGGCACCGGGCGCGAAGCGGCACCCGGCGAGGTTGCGCGACCACTGTCGAAGCCGTGCACCGCCTCGGCCACGGGCGCCTGCCGGCGCGGGTAGCCGTCGACCACCCGCGCCGCGATCGCCTGCGCCACCGGCGCGGCCAGGCCGATCAGTGCACACAGGCGCTCGAAGGTGGCCAGGGCCTGCGCGTCGGGTTGCTCCTCGACCACCAGGTTGCGCAGGTTGAACTTGCCCTGCTCGTCTTCCAGCCGGCCCTGAAACACCGCGCCGTGCTCGCCCACCGGCAGGCCGGCGATGGGGCGCGCCCAGCCCTGGTCGAGGCGTACCAGCGGGTCGACGCGGCGCTGCTCGGCCAGTACCTCACGGCTCCAGGCCAGGCCCGCCTGCAGCACGCCCTGCCCCTGGGCACGCTGCTGCAGGCTTTCCAGCTCACGGGTGAATACGCTCTGGCGGCTGATCATGCCCGCTGCGATCACCGCCACCACGGCGGCTATCAGCAAGGCACTGATGATCGCCATTCCGCGTTGCTGCGCGGACGGTCTCATCACGGCGCCTACAGCTGCCAGGAGCCGATATCGGCGTTCACGCCGTCGCCGTCAGGCTCGCCATCGGCGCCCAGCGAGAACACGTCGATCTCGCCGTTGGCACCGGGGTTGAGGTAGTGGTAGGGGCGGCCCCAGGGGTCGTTGGGCAGGCGCTCCAGGTAGGCGCGCCAGGTGCCGGGCTTGGCCGAGGCGGGTTTTTCCACCAGTACCTTGAGGCCCTGGGCGGCGCTGGGGTAGCTGCCGTTGTCCAGGCGGTAGAGCTTGAGCGCCTGCATCAGCCCGGCGATGTCCTGGCGGGCGGCGGTGGCACGCGCCTGGTCGGGGCGGTCGAGCACCTTGGGCACCACCATCGCTGCCAGGATCCCGAGGATGACCACCACCACCATGATCTCGATCAGGGTGAAGCCGCGTTGGCGACGGGGGGCAGAACGGCGTGGGCAGGTAAGCGACATCTCGGCATTCCTTGGCGGGATTCGGGGGCCGATTGTGGCAAGGGCATATGTCAGTGGTATTGAAAATCCTCGGGAGTTCCGGTCGCCAATCGGTCAGACAGACCCCCTAGGATGCAGCTTTGCCCACACCGAGATGCCCATGCGCAGACGCCGCCCGCAACAGGCCGGTTTTACCCTGATCGAAGTGCTGGTGGCGCTGGCCATCGTGGCCGTGGCGATGGCCGCTGCAGTGCGCGCGGCCGGGCTGATGACCCAGGGCAATGGCCTGCTGCGCGACAAGTCGCTGGCCCTGCTCTCGGCCCAGGCGCGCCTTGCCGAACTGCGCCTGGAAGGCCAGGCAACCCCGGGCCTGCGCCGCTTGGAGTGCGACCAGGGGCGCCTGCGCCTGCGCTGCGAGCAGCAGGTCGACAGCCGCCCCGGTGGGCTGCTGCAGGTGCGCCTGGAGGTGTTCGAGCGTGACCGTGAAGGCCCGCCGCTGGCGCGCCTGGAGAGCTGGCTGGGCCAGGCGCCTAGGGGCGAATGAGGCGCGGCAGCGCGGGGCCTTCGGGCAGTCGCGCGATGCCGATGCGGCTGCGCTCCCCGGCGCGCTCGATCACCAGCGCATCGGCTTCTATGGCCACCAGTTGCACCCCCTGCGCCAGTTGCTCGCCCACCCGCACGGCCTGTGGCGCGCCGCCGTTGAGCGAGACGATGGCCACCGCACCGGCACTGCCGGCCAGCAGCCCGCTGAGGCTGATGTCGACCTGCGCCGGCAGGTTGGCGAACCACAGCCCGGCGGGGGCCGGGGGGGCCGATAGGGTCTGCTCCATGGCAGCCGGCACCGGTTGGGGGGTGGGCGTCCAGAGCAACGTGCCCCAGGTCGCGAGCCCGGCCAGCGCCGCGAGCAGCGCCGCGCCCTGGACCAGTTGCGGGGCAGCCACGGGTTTGAATGCTAGTGCCATGGGGAACGGTCTCCGTGTGGTTCCTGGCCCGAGCATACGCGCCGATTCTCACGCTTTTGTTTCACACGACGATCATCTTCGCCGTGCACGCTGTCACCAGCCAAGGAGGCATCGCCCCATGCAACGCAGCCATCCACAACAGGGCTTTACCCTGATCGAACTGATGGTGGTGCTGGTGATCGTCGGCATCGCCAGCGCCGCCATCAGCCTGAACATCCGCCCCGACCCGGCCAGGGCCTTGCGCGAAGACGCCGAGCGCCTGGCGCAATTGCTGCTGGTGGCCCAGAGCGAGGTGCAGGCCGATGGCCGCGCCCTGCTCTGGCAGGCCGACCGCGACGGCTACCGTTTTGTGCGGGCCGGCGCGGCGCTGGACAGCGACCCGCTGCTGCGCCCGCGCCCCTGGCAGGCCGCGCCGGTGACGGTGCAGCGCACCCCGCAGCGGGCCGTGCGCATCGACCCGGAATGGATCGGCG
>NZ_QKRS01000013.1:58390-60882 GCF_024261405.1 Pseudomonas sp. FBF18
CGGAATGGATCGGCGAGCCGCTGACCCTGCGCCTGGTCAGCGGCCAGCAGCAGATCGAAGTGCGCCGCGATGCCGCCGGCCGTGTCGAGGTGCACCAGCCATGAGGCGCCACCCGCAAGGCGGGTTCACCCTGATCGAGGTGATGGTGGCGATCCTGTTGATGGCCATCGTCAGCCTGGTGGCCTGGCGCGGGCTGGACAGCGTCAGCCGCGCCGACCGCCACGTCAAGGACAGCACCGAACAGGCCCGCGCCCTGCTGCGGGTGTTCAACCAGCTGGAGCGCGACCTGGCCCTGCGTGCCAGCAGCGAACTGGCCGAGCCGGTGCTGGCTGGCATGGACCCGCCCAGCGAAAAACCGCTGCCTGCGGTGCGGGTGCAGGCCAGCGACGGGCGCCCGGCGCACCTGGAGCTGATTCGCAGCAGCGCCGCCGACGACGGCCTGATGCGCGTGCGCTGGTGGTTGCAGGGTGGCACGCTGTACCGCGCCGCGGCGCCGGCACGCGACCGCTTCCCGCTACCGGCACCTGCCGGCCGGGTGGCGGTACTGGAGGATGTGGCTGAATTCAACCTGCGGGTGTGGGAGCCGGGCAAGGGCTGGCGGCACCTGACCGGCGAGGCCCGGGACAATCCGCCGGGGCTCGAGATCGAACTGCTGCGCCAGAGCGCGCAGGGCCCGCAGCGTTACCGCCAGGTACTGGGGCCGCTCAACTGAGCAGCACCACGCCACCGGGCAGTTCGGTGCAGCGTGCGCCGTAGGCGTCGCGGATCAGCTGCGCCACCCCTGGCAGCTGCGCCAGGCTGAAGCGCGCCTGCACCTTGCGTCGCCCCAGGCTGGGGTTGAGCAGCACCAGCATGCCGGGGCGGTAGCGGTTGATTTCGTCGATCACCTGGCTCAGCGGCGCGTCATGGAACACCAGCCGCTGCTCGCGCCAGGCCATTACCTGTTCGGCATCGAACGGCTGCGCGCTGCCGGCGCTGCGGGCGTCGTAACGCAGCTGCTGGCCGGCGGGCACCGGCAAGCTGCGGCCCTGCCAGAGAATCTGCACCTGGCCCTGCAGGCAGGTGACGCACACGGCCGAATCGGTGTGGCGCACATTGAAGCGCCCGGCCTGGGCCGACACCCAGGCCTGCCCGGCCTGCACCTGCACCGGGGCCTGGGCCAGCACCTCGACCTCGCCTTCGAGCAGGGCGATCGCTTCGCCGCTGCGGTTGATGCGGGTCTGGGTGTTGAGCTCCAGCGCAATGCCCTGGGTCAGGTCGATGCGCCGCTGCTCGCCAACGCCGGTGTGAAAGTCTGCCGCTGGCGTGCCGAGCCCGTCCACCAGGTTGCTGCGCAGCAGCACGAAGGCTGCCGAGGCCGCCAGCGCGCCGCCCAGGAACGCGCGGCGCCCCAGGGTGCGCAGGGGCACCACGCGCTCGGCCTGGCGCGCCGCCGGCTCCAGCTGCTGCCACAGCTGGCGGGCCTGCTCGAAGGCCTGGGCGTGCGCCGGGCTCTGTGCGCACCACTGGCGCAGGGCGCGTGCGTCGGCGACGGTGGCGCGCCCGGAGGTAAGCAGCAGCAACCAGTCCTGGGCCTGGCTGTGCAGGCTGGGTTCAGCCGAAGTCTGGGGTGTCATGGTCTGAGGGGCCTGCATCAAAATGGCGCTGTGTATTGTTCAAGACGGTTTTCCCGCACCGGGACCGAACCGCTGGAACACTTTTCTTTCCAGCCGCGTGGCGCAGTAACCCAGTGCGGCCTTGAGCTCCTTCTCGACCATGCGCGTGGAGATGCCGAAGCGCTGGGCGATTTCCAGGTGCGAGGCTTCCTCCAGGCGCGCGGCAATGAAGATACGCCGGCGCCGTGCCGGCAGTTCGTAGAGTGCGCCGAGCAGGCACTGGATTTCCTGCTGGCCGCCGACAATGCGCGCCGGGTCCTGGTCTTCGGCCACCTGCAGCAGGTCTTCGACCTCGGCGCCGGTGAGCAGCCGGGCGTCGGCCTGGCGCCGGTCGGCGGCGATGTTCAGGGCCATGCGGTAGAGGTAGGCATTGGGCTTGTGCAGCGCGTGGGTGGCCTGCATGCGGTCGACCCGCAGGTAGGTTTCCTGGAGCACGTCGCAGGCCAGGTCGTCCGAACCCAGGCGGCGTTTGAGGCGCACCTTGAACTCGTCGTAAGAGGTCAGGAACAACGTGACCAGAGGTGTATTCATACTGCCTAGCCTCCATGCGATTAAGGGCAGTCCATGCGTGTATCGGGCAACAGCAGCAGCGTCACCGGTTGCGCCAGCGCCGAGGGCGGTGGCCGCTCCAGGCGCAGGGCGCGCAGGCTTTCGACCAGCGCGCTGTCACGCCGGTGATCGCCGGTGGAGGCCAGCAGGCGGCTCTGGGCCAGCACCCCGCGGGCGTCGATCCATACCTGCACCGCGGCCCGGTAATGGCCTGGGCGTGCCAGCGCGCTGGCACACAGCGCCTGTTCCACGGCGCGTTGCAGCGTGCGCGCATAATTGCCGGCCGCG